>DAHUXO010000221.1 GCA_027307095.1 Betaproteobacteria bacterium
TGCCTCGCGATCGAGAGACTTCTGGGAATCGAGGTCCCCGAGCGGGCCCTCTACATCCGGACGATGTTCGACGAGATCACCCGCATCATGAATCACCTGATGTGGCTGGGATCGCATTCGCTCGACGTGGGCGCGATGACCACGTTCCTCTACGCGTTCCGCGAGCGTGAAGACCTCTTCGACATGTACGAGGCGGTGTCGGGCGCGCGCATGCACGCAGCCTACTACCGGCCGGGGGGCGTGTACCGCGACCTTCCGGGGCGGATGCCCCGGTACGCGGCGCAGAAGTCGCGCAACGCGCGCGTGCTGGCCGAGATGAACGCGAACCGCCAGGGATCGCTGCTCGACTTCATCGAGGATTTCACCCGGCGCTTCCCCGGTTACGTCGACGACTACGAGACGCTGCTGACCGACAACCGGATCTGGAAGCAGCGCACGGTCGGCATTGGCGTCGTGACCGCGGAACGGGCGATGGCGCTGGGTTTCACCGGCCCGATGCTGCGGGGCTCGGGCGTTCCCTGGGACCTGCGCAAGAAGCAGCCCTATGCCGCCTACGACCGCATGGACTTCGACATCCCGGTCGGCGTCAACGGCGACTGCTACGACCGGTACCTGGTGCGCATCCACGAGATGCGCCAGTCGAACCGCATCGTTGCCCAGTGCGTCGCATGGCTGCGCGAACATCCGGGGCCGGTGATCGTCGACAATTTCAAGGTGGCCCCACCCGCGCGCGAGGCGATGAAGACAAACATGGAGGAGCTGATCCATCACTTCAAGCTCTTCACCGAGGGCATCCACGTTCCGGCCGGCGAGGTCTACGCGGCGATCGAGCACCCGAAAGGGGAGTTCGGCGTGTACGCGATCTCCGATGGCGCCAACAAGCCCTACCGGATCAAGCTCCGGGCCCCGGACTACGTCCACCTGTCCGCTCTCGACGAGATGTCGCGCGGCCACATGATCGCCGACGTCGTCGCGATCATCGGCACGCAGGACATCGTGTTCGGATCCATTGACCGATGATGCTCTCTGACCACGCACGGACACGGATCGACCGCGAGGTCGCCAAGTATCCGGCCGACCAGAAGCAGTCGGCGGTGATGTCGGCGCTCGCGATCGCGCAGGACGAGCACGGCTGGCTGTCGACTCCCCTGATGGACGAGGTCGCGCGCTACCTCGGGATGCCGCCGGTCGCGGTCTACGAGGTCGCGTCGTTCTACGAGATGTACAACCTGAAGCCGACCGGCCGCTTCAAGCTGACGCTGTGCACGAACCTGCCCTGCGCGCTGCAGGGTGCGACCGGTGCCGCCCTGCACCTGAAGCGCAGGCTGGGCATCGATTTCGGCGAGACGACCGCCGACGGTCGCTTCACGCTGAAGGAGGGCGAGTGCATGGGCGCCTGCGGCGATGCGCCGGTGGTCCTCGTCAACAACAAGCGCATGGAGGGTTTCATGTCGGCTGCCAGGATCGACGCGTTGCTCGACGAACTGGCCGCCGCCGCCGATCGCGGAGAAGGCGCACCGGGCGCTCCGGAGCCCGCCGGATCATGAACGCCCCCTCGGAATTCATCGACTACGGTCCCGACGCCGTCCTGCTCGCGGGGCTCAATGGCCGCAACTGGCGGCTCGCCGACTACGTGCAGCGCGGCGGCTACGAGGCGCTGCGGAAGATCCTCGCCGAGAAGACCCCGCCCGAGCAGGTGATCGCCGAGGTCAAGAAGTCCGCGCTGCGCGGACGCGGCGGCGCCGGCTTCCCGACCGGGCTCAAGTGGAGCTTCATGCCGCGCCAGTTCCCCGGCGACAAGTACCTGGTCTGCAACTCGGACGAAGGCGAGCCCGGGACGTTCAAGGACCGCGACCTCCTGCGCTACAACCCGCATGCGCTGTTCGAGGGCATGGCAATCGCCGCCTACGCGATGGGTTGTGCGCGCGGCTACAACTACGTCCACGGCGAGATCTGGGACGTCTACCAGCGCTGCGAGGAGGCGATCGAGGAGGCGTACGCCGCGGGGTTCCTCGGCAACGACATCCTCGGCAGCGGCTTTGGCTTCCACCTGTACAACCACCACGGCTACGGCGCCTACATCTGCGGCGAGGAGACCGGGTTGCTCGAGTCCCTCGAGGGCAAGAAGGGCCTGCCGCGCTTCAAGCCGCCGTTCCCGGCGAGCTTCGGCCTCTACGGCAAGCCGACGACGATCAACAACACCGAGACTTTCGCCGCGGTGCCGTGGATCATCCGCAACGGCGGCGAGTGGTTCCTGAACCTGGGCCTGCCGAACAACGGCGGCACCAAGATCTTCTCGGTGTCCGGCGATGTCGAGCGGCCCGGCAACTACGAGATCAGGCTCGGGACGCCGTTCCCGAAGTTGCTGGAAATGGCCGGCGGCGTTCGCGGCGGCCGCGGACTGAAGGCGGTGATCCCCGGCGGATCGTCGGCACCGGTGCTGCCCGGCGACGTGATGATGGGGCTTACGATGGACTACGACACGATCGCGAAGGCGGGGTCGATGCTCGGGTCGGGCGCCGTCATCGTCATCGACGACACCCGCTGCATGGTCAGGAGCCTGCTGCGCCTGTCCTATTTCTACTACGAGGAATCCTGCGGGCAGTGCACGCCCTGCCGCGAAGGAACCGGCTGGATGTGGCGGATGGTCGACCGGATCGAGCACGGCAAGGGACGACCGGAGGATCTCGACGTGCTGACCTCGGTCGCCGACAACATCGCGGGCCGGACGATCTGCGCGCTCGGCGACGCGGCGGCGCTGCCGGTGAAGAGCTTCATCAAGCATTTCCGCAGCGAGTTCGAGCACCACATCCGGCACCGGCAGTGCGCCGTTCCGGCCTACGTCTGATGGTCGCGCGATCCGGCAACGCGAGCTCTCGATGCTGAACATCGAAATCGACGGCAGGGCGGTGCAGGTGCCCCAGGGCAGCACGGTGATGGATGCCGCGAACAAGCTCGGCATCTACGTGCCGCATTTCTGCTACCACAGGAAGCTGTCGATCGCGGCCAATTGCCGGATGTGCCTGGTCCAGGTCGAGAAGGCGCCCAAGCCGCTGCCCGCCTGCGCCACGCCGGTCACCGACGGCATGAAGGCGTGGACGCACTCGGAGCAGGCGGTCAAGGCCCAGCAGGGGGTGATGGAGTTCCTGCTGATCAACCATCCGCTCGACTGCCCGATCTGCGACCAGGGCGGCGAGTGCCAGTTGCAGGACCTCGCGGTGGGCTACGGTGCGTCCGCATCGCGCTATCACGAGGCCAAGCGCGTCGTCGTCCACAAGAACCTCGGCCCGCTGATCTCGGCGCAGGAGATGACGCGCTGCATCCAGTGCACGCGCTGCATCCGCTTCGGGCAGGAGATCGGCGGCATCATGGAACTGGGCATGATCGGGCGCACCGAGCACGCCGAGATCGTGACCTTCGTCGGTCGCACGGTCGACTCGGAGCTCTCCGGGAACATGATCGACATCTGCCCGGTCGGTGCGCTGACGTCGAAGCCTTTCCGGTTCGCGGCACGGACCTGGGAGCTCGCACGCCGCAAGAGCGTGTCCCCCCACGACGGGCTCGGCAGCAACCTCGTCGTCCAGGTCAAGAACGGCAAGGTGCTGCGAGTCGTGCCGCTCGAGAACGAGGCGGTCAACGAATGCTGGATCTCGGACAAGGACCGCTTCTCCTATGAGGCGCTCGCGAGCGACGAGCGCCTCACCACGCCGATGGTGAAGCAGGGTGGGGAATGGAAGGCGGTCGATTGGGCGACGGCGCTCGAATTCACCGCGAGGGGACTGTCCGAGATCGTCGCGAAGCACGGCGGCGACGCGCTCGGCACGCTGGTGTCGCCGCACGCGACACTCGAGGAGATGGCGCTGGCCGCGCGGCTCGCGCGTGGCCTCGGCAGCGACAACATCGACTTCCGCCTGAGGCAGGCCGATTTCCGCGACGATGCGGCGCGCGAGGGCATCCCGTCCCTCGGCATGCCGATCGCGGATGTCCAGAGTCTCGATCGTGCGCTGGTCATCGGCAGCTTCCTGCGCAAGGACCATCCGCTGCTCGCGCACCGGCTGCGCCAGGCAGCGAACAAGGGCGCGCAGATCGCCTCGCTGCACTCGGTCGACGACGACTGGCTGATGCCCGTCGCCCATCGCGCGATCGTGCCGCCGTCGCTGATGCCGATGATGCTCGCGGAGATCGTCGTCGCGGCAGCCCAGGGTGCGGGCCGGGAGTTGCCGCAGGCGCTGGCCGGAATCGAGCCAACCGCGGGCGCGGAAGTGATCGCCGCGAGCCTGCTGACGGGCGAGCGGCGCGCGATCCTGCTCGGCAACTACGCGGTCCAGCATGGCAACGCCTCGCAGATCGCCGCGCTTGCACAGGTGCTCGCCTCGATCACGGGTGCTTCGCTCGGCGTGCTGACCGAGGCCGCCAACACGGTCGGTGGCCACGTCGCGGGCGCGCTGCCGCAGCGCGGCGGCCGCAACGCGCAGGCGATGCTCGGCGGGGACGGGGACGAGCCGCGGCGCGCCTACGTCGTGTTGCACGCCGAGCCCGAGTTCGACTGCGCCAATCCGGTGGCCGCGCGGGCGGCGCTGCAGAAGGCCGAGTTGGTCGTCGTGATGAGCCCGTTCCGCCACGGCATGAAATATGCCGACGTGCTGCTGCCCATCGCGCCGTTCACCGAGACCTCCGGAACCTTCGTCAATTGCGAGGGCCGGGTGCAGGGGTTCCACGGCGTCGCCACCCCCGCAGGCGAGTCGCGGCCGGGGTGGAAGGTGCTGCGCGTGCTCGGGAACATGCTGAAGCTGGAAGGCTTCGAATTCGAGACGTCCGAGGAAGTCCGCGATGCGGTGGTCGCGCAACGCGGCGACCTCGCGTCGCAGCTTTCCAGCGCGACGCGCACGCCGATCGTCGCGCCCGCGACGTCGGCCGCGACGGTCGAGCGCGTCGCCGACGTGCCCATCCATTTCGCCGATCCCCTGGCGCGGCGTGCGCCTGCGCTGCAGGAGACCGCCGATGCCCGGCCGCCGAAGGCCAGGCTCAATCGAACGCTGCTCGACGCACTGGGGATCGCCGAGGGGGCGCAGATCAAGGTCAGGCAGGGCGCCGGGGAGGCCGTTCTCGCGACTCAGGTCGATCCGTCGGTGCCGCCTGGGGTGGTGCGCATCGCGGCGGCGCATCCGTCGACCTGCGGCCTCGAGGGCCTGTCGGGTCCCGTCACCGTGGAGCGCGCATGAGCGCGGCGCGCGTAGCGAAAGCCCGCAGGGCCTGCCGCTGCGCAATTGCGGGAGGCCGACGCAACGATGCGTGCGCGCCCCGGTGGACCGTGGAGGCCGAGGCCTGACCATGACCGAGCTTCTCGCACCCCTGCAGAGCGCCATGGGCGCGTGGTGGCTCCCCGTCTGGACGATCGTCAAGGTGGTCGTCATCGCCGTGCCCCTGATCATCGGCGTCGCGTACCTGACCTATGCCGAGCGCAAGGTGATCGGCTGGATGCAGGTGCGCATCGGCCCCAACCGCGTCGGCCCGCTCGGGCTGCTGCAGCCGTTCGCGGACACGCTGAAGATGCTGTTCAAGGAGATCGTCGTCCCGTCGGGCGCGAGCCGCGGGCTGTTCTTCATCGCGCCGATGCTCTCGCTGGCACCCGCGCTCGCCGCGTGGGCGGTGATTCCGTTCACCGGAACACTGGTGCTGTCGAACATCAACGCCGGCCTGCTCTACCTGCTCGCGATGAGCTCGCTGGGGGTCTACGGGGTGATCATCGCCGGCTGGGCGTCGAACTCCAAGTACGCGTTCCTGGGCTGCCTACGCTCGGCGGCGCAGATCGTGTCCTACGAGATCGCGATGGGCTTCGCGCTGGTCGGCGTGCTGATGGCGGCCAACAGCCTCAATCTGTCCGACATCGTCGCCGGACAGGAAGGCGGCGCGGCGTACTGGTACGTCTGGCCGCTGTTCCCGCTGTTCGTGGTCTACCTGGTGTCGGGGATCGCCGAGACCAACCGCCATCCGTTCGACGTGGCCGAAGGCGAGTCCGAGATCGTCGCGGGCTTCCACGTCGAGTATTCGGGGATCGGCTTCGCGCTGTTCTTCCTCGCCGAATACATGAACATGATCCTGATCGCGGCACTGACGTCGACGATGTTCCTCGGCGGCTGGCTGTCGCCGTTCCCGATCCTGAACGAGGTCGAGGTGCTCGGTGTCCATCCCTTCGGCGACGGCATGCTGTGGCTCGCCGTCAAGTGGGCGTTCGTGCTGCTGATCTTCCTGTGGATCCGTGCGACGTTTCCGCGTTACCGCTACGACCAGATCATGCGGCTGGGCTGGAAGGTGTTCATCCCGGTGACGCTGGTCTGGATCGTGTTCATCGGCGCCATGATGCAGACCCGCTACGCGGGCCTGTTCCACTAGCAGGCGAACGGCGAGGCGACCTTGTTCCAGCGCATCCGCGAATTCTTCGGCACCTGGTTCCTGCTCGAGCTCCTGAAAGGGATGTCGCTCACCGGGCGGCACATGTTCGCGCGCAAGATCACGATCCAGTTCCCCGAGGAGAAGACGCCGCAGAGCCCGCGCTTCCGCGGCCTTCATGCGCTGCGCAGATACCCCAACGGCGAGGAACGCTGCATCGCCTGCAAGCTCTGCGAAGCCGTCTGCCCGGCGCTGGCGATCACGATCGAGTCCACGCAGCGCGAGGACGGCACGCGCCGGACGACGCGCTACGACATCGACCTCACCAAGTGCATCTTCTGCGGGTTCTGCGAGGAGAGCTGCCCGGTCGACTCGATCGTCGAGACTCGCATCCTCGAGTACCACGGCGAGCGGCGCGGAGACCTCTACTACACGAAGGAAATGCTGCTCGCGGTCGGGGACCGCTACGAGGCGCAGATCGCAGCCGATCGTGCCGAGGACGCGGCATACCGCTGACCGTCGAAGCGGCACGGGCCCATGACACTGCGCGCGCAATGAGCTTCCAGACCTTCACCTTCTACGCTTTCGCCACGATCCTCGTCTTCGCGGCGCTGCGCGTGATCACGACGCGCAACCCGGTGCACGCGGCACTGTGGCTCGTGCTGTCGTTCTTCACCGCCGCCGGGATCTGGCTGCTGCTGCAGGCCGAGTTCCTCGCGATCGCGCTGGTGCTGGTCTACGTCGGTGCCGTCATGGTCCTGTTCCTGTTCGTCGTGATGATGCTCGACGTCAACTTCGACAGCATGCGCCAGCATTTCAGGAGCTACCTGCCGGTGGCCGCCGCGGTCGGCATCCTCGTGTTCTTCGAGATGGCGCTGGTCATCCTCGGCAGCGCAGTCGGGCCCGTGGCGGGAGCACCCGCGGCTCCGGCAGGGAGCAACACGCAGGCGCTGGGAGCGCTGCTGTACGTCGACTACGTGTACCCGTTCGAGATCGCCGCGGTCGTGCTGCTGGTCGCGATCGTCGCGGCGATCGCGCTGACGCACCGCAAGCGCAGGGAAATGAAGCACCAGGACGCGTCCGCGCAGATGCGGGCCCGCGCCAGCGAGCGGGTGCGTCTCGTCAGCATGCCATCGGAGAAACCGCCGGTCTGATCCGGCAAGCGTGCGATCCGCGGTGCGCGCCCGCCGACAGGGCCGCGCTCCGTGCCTCGCGCAGGGAGACAGGGAATGCCATTGCCAGGCGCACCGACACTCGCGCACTACCTCGTGCTGGGGGCGATCCTGTTCGCCATCAGCATGGCCGGCATCTTCCTCAACCGGCGCAACGTCATCATCATGCTGATGGCGATCGAGCTGATGCTGCTCGCCGTGAATCTCAATTTCATAGCGTTCTCGCGCTACCTCGGCGACATGGCCGGGCAGGTGTTCGTGTTCTTCATCCTGACCGTTGCCGCCGCGGAATCGGCGATCGGGCTGGCGATCCTCGTGCTGCTGTTCCGCAATGCCGGGTCGATCGACGTCGAGAAGCTCGGAAGCCTCAAAGGATGAGCGGCCGATGACGATGCGCGATCTCTACCTGCTGGTGCCGCTCGCACCGCTGGCGGCGTCGGTGATCGTCGGGCTGTTCGGGCCGAAGCTCGGCCGCAGCCTGTCGCACTGGCTGTGCATCCTCGGCGTCGCCATTTCCTTCGCCGCGTCGATCGCGATCGTGCGCGACGTCCACGCGGGCCACCTGTTCAACGGCGACGTCTACACCTGGCTCGCGTCGGGGAGTCTCAGGCTGGCCGTCGGCTTCCTTATCGACCCGCTGACGGCGACGATGCTGATCATCGTGACCTTCGTGTCGCTGATGGTGCACATCTACACGGTCGGCTACATGGCCGACGATCCGGGGTACACGCGGTTCTTCTCGTACATCTCGCTGTTCACGTTCTCGATGCTGATGCTCGTGATGAGCAACAACTTCATGCAACTGTTCTTCGGCTGGGAGGCCGTCGGGCTGGTGTCGTACCTGCTGATCGGGTTCTGGTACGAGCGGCCGACGGCGACCTACGCGAACCTCAAGGCGTTCCTCGCCAACCGCGTCGGCGACTTCGGGTTCGTGCTTGGCATCGGGCTCGTCCTGGCGTACTTCGGCACGCTCGACTATGCGCCGGTGTTCGCCAAAGCCGGGTCGATGGCGGGAACCACGATCGCCCCGTGGGCCGGGGGTGCCTGGTCGCTGATGACTGCGATCTGCATCTGCCTGTTCGTCGGCGCGATGGGCAAGAGCGCGCAAGTCCCACTGCACGTGTGGCTGCCGGATTCGATGGAAGGCCCGACGCCGATCTCCGCGCTGATCCACGCGGCGACGATGGTTACTGCGGGCATCTTCATGGTCGCGCGGATGAGCCCGCTGTTCGAATGGTCGGAGACCGCGCTGTCGTTCGTCACGGTGATCGGCGCGACGACCGCGCTGTTCATGGCGTTCCTAGGCATCGTGCAGAACGACATCAAGCGCGTCGTCGCCTATTCGACGCTGTCGCAGCTGGGGTACATGACGGTCGCGCTCGGGGTGTCGGCGTACTCGGCCGCGATCTTCCACCTGATGACGCACGCGTTCTTCAAGGCGCTGCTGTTCCTCGGCGCCGGTTCGGTGATCATCGCGGTGCACCACGAGCAGGACCTGCGGCACATGGGGGGCCTGCGCAGGTACATGCCGATCACCTACGTAACCGCGGTCATCGGCTCGCTGGCACTCGCCGGCATCCCGCCGTTCGCGGGCTTCTACTCGAAGGACGCGATCATCGAGGCGGTGGGGTTGTCGCACGTCGGCGGCCATCGCTACGCGTATTTCGCGGTGATGGCGGGCGTGTTCGTGACGGCGTTCTATTCGTTTCGCATGCTGTTCCTCGCCTTCCACGGCGAAGAGCGCTTCCATCCGCACGCTGCGCAGCAGGGCGCCGCCGACCCGCAGGGGAAGCACGCGCAGGGGGAGCACGCGCACGATGCGTCGTCCGCGGCCGGTGCCGAGCCCGACGCGCATGTCCACGACGCGGGGCCGCCGCGGGAATCGCCGTGGGTCGTGACCGTCCCGCTGATCCTGCTTGCGATCCCGTCGGTGTTCGCCGGCTGGGCCTACGTGCAGCCGATGCTCTTCGGCGACTGGTTCGGCAACTCGATCTTCGTGCGCGAGCCCCACGCCGTGCTCGGGGAGCTCAAAGGCGAGTGGCAGGGTCCGCTCGCGTTCGCGCTGCACAGCCTCGCGACCGCGCCGTTCTGGCTCGCGATCGCGGGCATCGCCACCGCCGTCTACCTGTACCTGGTCAATCCCGCGATGCCGGCGCGGATCGCCGCTCGCTTTGCGGCGATCACGACGCTGCTCGACAACAAGTACTACTTCGACCGATTCAACGACTGGTTCTTCGCCGGCGGCGCGCGCTGGCTGGGCAATTTCGCGTCGACGTACGGCGACCGCACGATCATCGACGGCTGGGTTGTCAACGGCTCGGCGAAGCTCGTCGGGATCGCCTCGCGCGCGTTTCGGCGGATCCAGTCCGGGTATGTCTATCACTATGCATTCATGATGATCCTCGGCGTCTTCGGCCTGCTGTACTGGTGGGGGGTCAGGTGAGGGCTGCACGATGACCCCGTACCTTTCGCTGTCGATCTGGGTGCCGATCGCCGCGGGGCTGGCGGTGCTCGGCGTCGGGCGCGACCGCGACGCGGCTTTCGCGCGCTGGATCGCGCTCACCGGCGCCGTTGCCGGATTCCTGGTGACGATCCCGCTCTACGCCCATTTCGACACGGCGACCTCCGCGATGCAGTTCGTCGAGTATGCGTCGTGGATTCCGCGCTTCGGCATTCACTACCACGTGGGCGTCGACGGCATCTCGGTGCTGTTCATTTTGCTCAACAGCCTGATGACCGTGCTCGTCGTGTGGGCAGGCTGGGAGGTGATCACGACCCGGGTCGCCCAGTACATGGCGGCGTTCCTGATCATGTCGGGGTTGATGAACGGAGTGTTCTGCGCCCTCGACGGCATCCTGTTCTACGTCTTCTTCGAGGCGATGCTGATCCCGATGTACCTGATCATCGGCGTATGGGGCGGGCCCAACCGGGTCTACGCGGCGATGAAGTTCTTCCTGTACACGCTGCTGGGGTCGCTGCTGATGCTGGTTGCGCTGATCTACCTCTACAGCGTCTCGGAGAGCTTCGAGATCCTCGAGTGGTACAAGGTGCCGCTGGAGATGGGTGCCCAGATCCCGCTGTGGATCGCGTTCTTCCTGGCCTTCGCGGTCAAGGTTCCGATGTGGCCGGTGCACACCTGGCTCCCCGACGCGCACGTCGAGGCACCGACCGGAGGTTCCGTGGTGCTGGCGGCGATCACCCTGAAGATCGGCGCGTACGGCTTCGTGCGCTTCATCCTGCCGATCGTCCCCGACGCGTCGCGCTACCTGTCGGGATTCGTCATTACGCTGTCGCTGATCGCCGTCGTCTACATCGGCTTCGTGGCGCTGGTGCAAACCGACATGAAGAAGCTGATCGCGTACTCGTCTATCTCGCACATGGGTTTCGTGACGCTGGGTTTCTTCCTCTACAGCCAGCTGGGCGTCGAGGGCGCGCTCGCGCAGATGCTGTCGCACGGCTTCGTGTCGGCGGCGATGTTCCTGTGCGTCGGCGTCATGTACGACCGGATGCATTCGCGCCAGATCGCCGACTACGGCGGCGTCGTCAACACGATGCCGAAATTCGCCGCGTTCATGATGCTGTTCGCGATGGCGAATGCCGGCCTGCCGGGGACCTCCGGCTTCGTGGGGGAGTTCCTGGTGATCCTCGCCGCGGTGAAGGCGGATTTCTGGCTCGGCTTCGCTGCCGCGGTCACGCTGATCCTGGGCGCCGCGTACACGCTGTGGATGTACAAGCGCGTGATCTTCGGGCCCGTCGCGAATGCGAACGTGGCCAAGCTGACCGACATCGGGCGGCGCGAGTTCTGGCTGCTGACGGTGCTCGCCGTGGCGGTGCTCGGCATGGGGCTCTGGCCGAAGCCGCTGATCGACGTCATGCACGTCTCGGTCGCCAACCTCCTGCAGACCGTGGCCCGCTCGAAGCTCTGACATGCTCGCCGACCTCAACGCACTGGCCGCACTGCCCGAAATCGTCGTCCTGACCGCGGCAGCCTCGATCCTGCTGATCGACCTGTTCGTGTCCGACGACCGACGCCATGTCTCGTACTGGCTGACGCAGCTCACGCTGCTCGTCGCCGTCTGCGTGACGCTGACGACGCTGCGGCTGGACGCGGTGCGGGCGTATCACGACCTCGTCATCGACGACATGCTCGCCGATTTCCTGCGCATCGCGTGTTTCGTCGCAGTCTCGCTGATCCTGTTCTACTCGCGCAGCTATCTGGTCGCCCGCGGCATGTTCCGCGGCGAAGTGTTCGTGCTGATGCTCTTCGCGCTGCTCGGGATGCAGGTGATGATCACGGGGAACAACCTGCTGACGCTCTACCTCGGGCTCGAGCTGATGTCGCTGTCGCTCTACGCGCTGGTGGCGTCGCGCCGCGATCACGCGCAGTCGACCGAGGCGGCGATGAAGTATTTCGTCCTCGGCGCGCTGGCGTCGGGGATGCTGCTGTACGGCATGTCGATGATCTACGGCACGACCGGGTCGCTCGACCTCGACCACGTCGCGCGGGCGATCTTCACGCGGCAGGCGAGTCCCGGGCTCCTGATGCTGGGGCTGGTGTTCGTCGTCGCCGGCCTCGCATTCAAGCTTGCCGTCGTGCCGTTCCACATGTGGGTTCCCGACGTCTACGAGGGCGCGCCGACGCCGGTGACGGTGCTGATCGGGACGGCGCCCAAGGTCGCCGCGTTCGCGATGGCGCTGCGGCTGCTGTCTTCGGGGCTGCAGGGCGTGTCGTTCGACTGGCAGGGCATGCTGATCGTGCTGTCGGTGCTGTCGATGATCCTCGGCAACCTGATCGCGATCTCGCAGACGAACGTCAAGCGCATGCTCGCGTATTCGACGATCGCGAACATGGGCTACATGCTTCTCGGCCTGCTCACTGCCAACCGCTACGGCTACTCCGCGGCGATGTTCTACGTCGTCACCTACGCGCTGACCAGCCTCGCATCCTTCGGCATCGTCATGCTGCTGTCGCGGGAGGGGTTCGAGAGCGACCGGCTCGACGACTTCAAGGGCCTGAATCGGCGTTCCCCGTGGTGGGCGTTCATCATGCTGCTGGTGATGTTCTCGCTCGCCGGCCTGCCGCCGACCGTGGGTTTCTACGCCAAGTTCATGGTGATCGAGGCGGCGATCAACGACGGCTTCGTCTGGCTCGCGGTCGTCGCCGTGATGACGTCGCTAATCGGCGCGTTCTACTACCTGCGGATCGTCAAGCTGATGTACTTCGACGACCCCGTCGAGACGCTGCCGATCGTGGTGCGCGGGGACACGCAGCTCGTGCTTTCGGTCAATGGGCTGCTGCTGCTCGTGCTGGGCATCCTTCCGCAGCAGCTGATCGGATTGTGCGCGATCGCGCTGACGCAGTCGAACTTTCCGTGAACGGACGTGCCATGACTGGGTCACAGGGAGTGGATGCCACCCCGCGCCTGTCGCGGCGGGGCGAATCGCTGGGGACCGAGAACGCCTTCGTCGTGCTGGCCGAGGTGAATGCGCTGGTCCGGCAAGGGCACGACATCGTATCGTTCTGCATCGGCCAGCCGGACTTTCCTACGCCGCCCAACATCCAGGACGCCGCCATCGCGGCGATCCGCGGCGGCAAGCACGGCTACACGCCGTCGGCGGGGATCGACGAGCTGCGCGAGGCAGTCGCGCGCGATCTCGGCCAGCGTCGAGGGCTCGACATCCGCCCCGAGGACGTCGTCGTCGGCGCCGGCGCCAAGCCGTTCATCGCCTACACGATCGCCTCCGTCACCGACTACGGCGCGGGCGAGGAGGTGATCTATCCGGTCCCGGGCTTTCCGATCTACGAGTCGCAGATCGTCGCCAACGGCGCGGTGCCCGTGCCGGTCTTCCTGCGCGAGTCGCGCGACTTCGCGTTCGATCCGGCGGAGCTCGAGGCGAAGATCACCGACAAGACGCGGCTGCTGATCCTCAACACGCCCCAGAACCCGACCGGCGGCGTCCTGGGCGCCGCGGACCTCGATGCGATCGCCGAGGTCCTCGCGCGCCATCCCCAGGTCTGGGTGTACGCCGACGAGATCTATTCGCGCCTGGTCTATGGCGCCGCGTTCGACACGCTGGCGAGGCGCCCCGGGATGCAGAAGCGCACGATCATCGCCGACGGCGCGTCGAAGACCTGGGCGATGACGGGCTGGCGCGTCGGCTATGTCGCCAATCGCGCGCTGGCGCCCGCGTTCACGCGCTGGATCACCAATACGGAATCCTGCGCGTCGCAGATCTCGCAGTGGGCGGCCGTCGAGGCGATCAACGGGCCGCAGGACTCGGTCGTCGAGATGCACGCGCGCTTCGCCGAGCGCCGCGACCTGATCGTCCGCCTGCTGAGCTCGGTGCCGGGAGTGTCGTGCCGCAGTCCGGGCGGGGCGTTCTATGCCTGGCCCAATGTCACCGAGGCCTGCCGTCTGGTGGGTGCCGCCGATTCCGAGGTGCTGCGCAAGCGCCTGCTGCACGAGGCCGGCATTGCAGTGCTCGCCGACATCCATTTCGGGCGGCGCGTGCCCGGCGACGGGCAGCACATCCGGCTGTCGTACGCCGCGTCGAACGAGGCGATCGAGGAGGGGGTGTCGCGGTTCGACGCGTTCGTCCGCCGCAACACCCGGTGATTCGCTTCTAGTCGCCGAACTCGCGCATCACCGTTTCGATCGCAGAATGATCGGCGAGGAAGGCATCGACGCAGGTGGGGTCGAAATGCCTGCCGCGCTGTGACCTGACGAACTCGACTCCCTCGTCGAGGCTCCAGGCGCGCTTGTAGGGGCGCTCCGACACCAGCGCGTCGAATACGTCGGCGACGGCGACCACGCGCGCGACCAGCGGGATGTCCTCGCCGTGCAGGCCGTTCGGATATCCGGATCCGTCGAACTTCTCGTGATGGCCGAGTGCGATGATCGCGCCCATCGACAGGTACTTGGACGGACTGCCCTTGAGGATGTCGTAGCCGATCCGCGGGTGGTTGCGCATCACCAGCGTTTCATCGGTTGTCAGCGGGCCTTCTTTCAGCAGCACCGAATCCGGGACGCCGATCTTGCCGATGTCGTGCATCGGTGCGGCGACCTCGAGCACGTGGACCGTCTCCGTGCCGAGCCCCAGGTGCTGGCCGATCAGCGCCGAGTACTTGGCCATGCGCATCAGGTGGTTGCCCGTCGTCTTGTCGCGGAACTCGCCGGCCTTGGCGAGCTTGGCCAGCGTCTCGAGCTCGCGCTCGAGGATTTCCGCGACCGACTTGTCGACCTGGTACTGAAGCACGCGCGCCTGGTCCGAAAGCACGATCTTGTGCCGGCGCAATTCGAGCAGGTTCGCGCAGCGCGCGCGCGTTTCGTGGTCGTCGAGGGGCTTGATCAGGAAATCGGTGGCTCCTGCTTCGAGCGCGTCATAGCGGATCTTGCGGTCGTCGACGACGGTGATGACGACGATCGGGACGTCGACGCAGTGGGGCAGTGCGCGCAGCTGCTTGACGAGCTCGATGCCGTCGAACTCGGGCAGCTTGTAGTCGGTCAACACGATGTCGACGCGATTGTTGCGTGCGAATTCGAGCGCGCGCGAAGGCGTGTCGAAGAGCTCGAGGTTCAGCTTGCCGTCGATCTGGCGCACGATCTCGGCGAGCAGCAGGCGGCTCGAGAAGAGGTCGTCGACGATCAGGACGGTATTGCGCTGCGCGCGCGCGAACGCGAGCTCCGAAATGACTCCTGTCGCGGCGGGCGCGGGTCGTATCTGAGCCGACATGACTTTCCTCTCCGGGGCCGATCCGCGCGCAGCTCCTGTGCCGGCGCGGTGGCCATTACATCCAAAGCGTACAGAGCAAGAAGAGTGCCCACACGTCAGTGACTTGCGGGGCGCTCCCGGACTGTAGCTTACAGTGGCGAGGAGCGTCGACAATCCGGTTTGCGATCATGCCGGGACGGCGGTGACGATGTCGCGGGCGGGGCGAGAAGACTAGAGCTTCCGACCACTGCAGCCCATACCGCGGCGTA
>DAHUXO010000092.1 GCA_027307095.1 Betaproteobacteria bacterium
GCCCGCGATGAATCGCCAGATGTGGTCGAACCCGGCCACGCAACGCAATGTCGCGCAGCTGCGCGAGGACGGCGTCGCGATCCTCGGCCCCGACACCGGCGAGATGGCGTGCCGGGAGAGCGGCGAGGGCCGGATGCTCGAGGCCGCGGCGATCCACGCCGCGCTCGTCGCTTCGCGCCAGCCGAAAGTGCTGCTGGGCAAGCGCGTGCTGCTGACCGCGGGCCCCACCTTCGAAGCGATCGACCCGGTGCGCGGCATCACCAATGCGAGCTCGGGCAAGATGGGCTTCGCGATGGCGCAGGCCGCGGCGGAAGCGGGCGCGAAGGTCACGCTGGTTGCCGGGCCGACATCGATCGCCACGCCCGCCGGGGTCGCGCGCGTCGACGTGACGAGCACCGCGCAGATGGCTGACGCAGTGTTCGCGAACGTGGCCGATTGCGACATATTCATCGGCGTCGCCGCCGCGGCCGATTACACGCCCGCCGAGGTTCGCCGCCAGAAGATCAAGAAATCGGGCGAGCCGCTGACGATCGTGCTCGAACCCACGACCGATATCCTCGCGACCGTCGCCGCGCGCCCGAATGCGCCCTACTGCGTCGGCTTCGCTGCCGAGAGCCAGGACGTCGTGCGCCTCGCCGAGGAAAAGCGCCATCGCAAGACGCTGCCGCTCGTCGTGGCCAACCTGGCCCAGGACGCGCTGGGCAGCGACACCAACGAGGTGACGCTGCTCGACGATGCCGGGGCGCATCCGCTGCCGCGGATGGACAAGCTCGCGCTCGCGCGCCGGCTGGTGGCGGAGATCGCGTCGCGGCTGGCATAGGCCGGAAGGAGCAGAGCCGGACTGTTGCGCGCCGCCGCCTTGACATCAATGCATCAAGTTAATTATGCTTTGATGCGTGCGCACGACGATCACCCTGGATGACGACGTGGCCGCGGCGATCGAGCGGCTGCGGAAGACGAAGCATCAATCGCTGAAGGACGTCATCAACGACGCGCTGCGCGTAGGCCTCAAGCATGCGGCATCGCCGCCGGGGAAGCGGCCGGTCGTGTCGACCCGCTCGGTCGACCTCGGGCGTTGCCTTCTGGACGGCGTCGACGACATCGCGGAAGTGCTCGCCGTCGCCGAGAGCGAGTCCTTCAAGTGATCCTGCTCGACGCCAATCTCCTCATCTATTCGCACGTCGCATCGTTTCGTCAGCACGCTTCGGCCAGGGCATGGCTGGACGCGCAACTCGCCGCGGGCGGTCGCGTCGGGATGCCTTGGGCGAGCCTGCTGGCGTTCCTGCGCATCGTCACGAATCCCCGCGTGTTCGAGCGACCCGAGCCGATGGCGGACGCGTGGGGGCAGATACAGTCGTGGCTGGACGTGGAGACCGTCTGGATTCCGCAAGCCACTGACACTCACCGCGCCGTCGTCACCTCGCTGCTCGAGGCAACGGTCACGCGCGCGAACCTGGTCCCTGACGCACATCTGGCAGCGATCGCAATCGAGCACGGGCTGGTGCTCTGCTCGACCGACGGCGACTTCGCCCGGTTCCCGCAGCTGCGGTGGGAAAACCCGCTGCGAGGGGCGTAGATGCCCACGATCCTCCTCACCGGCGGCACCGGGTACATCGGGTCGCACACCTGCGTCGAGCTGATCGGCGCCGGCTACCGGACCGTCCTGCTCGACAACCTCTGCAACAGCTCGCCGGTCGTCGTCGACCGGATCGCGAAGATCACCGGCACGCGCCCTGCATTCGTCGAGGGCGACGTGCGCGACCGTGCGCTGCTCGACCGCGTGCTCGCCGAGCACCCGATCGATGCGGTCGTCCATTTCGCGGGCCTGAAGGCCGTCGGCGAGTCGGTCGCGCACCCGCTCGATTACTACGCGAACAACGTCTGCGGGGCGGCGACGCTGCTCCAGGCCATGGAAGCGCGGGGGGTACGGCGCATCGTGTTCAGCTCGTCGGCCACCGTCTACGGCATGGCGACGCGGATGCCGCTGACCGAGTCCTCCCCCACCGGACCGGTCAATCCCTACGGCCACAGCAAGCTGATGGTCGAGCAGCTGCTGGCCGACCTCGCTCGCTCCGACGCTCGCTGGCGCGTGTTGTGCTTGCGCTATTTCAATCCCGTCGGCGCGCACGAGAGCGGCATGATCGGCGAAGACCCGCGCAACATCCCCAACAACCTGATGCCTTTCGTCGCGCAGGTCGCGGGCGGGCGTCTGCCCCGGCTGCAGGTGTTCGGGAGCGACTATCCGACACCCGATGGAACCGGCGTGCGCGACTACATCCATGTGATGGACCTGGCCGGTGGCCACGTTGCCGCGCTCGGGCGGATGATGGGCGATGCTCCGGTCGAGCATCCGGCAGTGAACCTCGGCACCGGGCGCGGACAGAGTGTGCTCGAGGTCGTGCGTGCGTTCGAAGCGGCGAGCGCTCGCCCGATTCCCTACGATATCGTCGAGCGGCGCGAGGGGGACGTGGCCGTGTCGTATGCGGACGCCGGCCTGGCGCAACGCTACCTGGGCTGGAAGGCGGAGCGCGACCTCGACGCGATGTGCGCCGATGCGTGGCGCTGGCAGGCCGCCAACCCGCGCGGGTACGCGAGCTGACGGCGGGACGATCGGGTGCTCCAGTTCCCCAACGTGACGCTGTGCTGCGTCGACGCCAGGAACCACGCGCTGGCATTGCGGGCGCTGGCACGCTGTCGCCGCGACATCCAGTTCGCGCGGACGATCTTCCTCACCGATGCGATTCCCGAGCAAGTCGAGGTGCCGGCAGACATCGACGTGATCCCCGCCGGTCCCATCGAGTCGCACGACGCGTATTCCAGGATCGTGCTGAAGGAGCTGCATCCGCACGTCGCCACCTCCCACGTCCTGGTCGTGCAATGGGACGGGTACGTCGTCCATCCGGAAGCATGGACCGACGAATTCCTCGGCTGCGACTATCTCGGCGCCCCATGGCCCGATGGCGATGGAGGCTATTCCGTCGGCAACGGCGGCTTCTCGCTGCGCTCGCGCCGATTGCTCGAGGCACTGCAGGACGACCGCTTCAGCGTCCGGACCGAAGCCGAGGACGTTACGATCTGCGGTGTGCATCGCGCCGGGCTCGAGTCCGATTTCGGCATCCGGTTCGGCGACGTCGACCTTGCCCGTAGGTTCTCCTTCGAGATGAGGGCGATCGCCGGCGTGACGACGTTCGGATTCCACGGCGTGTTCAACCTGTGCTTCGTGGAGAGCCAGCACGAGATTGCGGCGCTCGCGGCGACCCTGCCCGATTCGATGGCAGTTTCCGAGATGACCGGGCTCCTGCTCAGGAACCTGGTCATCCTCCGCCAGTTCGACGCCGCACTTGCGCTGGGACAGCGAATGCTCGAGGTCGACCCCGACAACGAGGAGGCCGCCGATGCGGTCGTGCGGTCCCGATTCGAGCTCGCCGACGGACGCGCCAAAGCCATGAGGCCGGAAACGAGCAGTCTTGCGAGTCGGATCGCCCAGAGGCTCCGCTCATTCCGATGACGAGAAGGCACTACAGACAGGCATGACGACCATCGATGTCAGGATCCTCGACGAGCGCATCCGCACTCAACTTCCCGCCTACGCCACACCCGGCTCGGCCGGCATGGACCTGCGCGCATGCATCGACGCTCCTCTCCTCGTCGCACCCGGCGACGCACAGCTCATCCCGACGGGCATATCCATCCACGTCGGCGATCCAGGCCTGGCCGCCGTCATCCTTCCGCGTTCGGGCCTGGGCCACAAGCACGGCATCGTACTGGGAAACCTGGTCGGTCTTATCGATTCGGACTACCAGGGACCGCTGATGGTGAGCTGCTGGAACCGCGGGCGGGAGCCGTTCACCGTGCAGCCGATGGACCGTATCGCGCAGTTGGTAATCGTGCCGGTGGTTCAGGCGGGGTTCCGAGTGGTCGAGGAATTCGAGGCCAGTGCCCGCGGGGGCGGCGGGTTTGGGAGCAGCGGGCATGGTTAAGCAAGGCCGGTTGGCCATGTCCGGGAATGGGCCACGGGTCGCACGACCGCCCGGCAGCTTCCACCCAAGCGATCCGGGCTTGAAATTTGCTTGATTCGAACATCCCGCATCTTGGTCATCAATCCGTGAAAGCAGTCATCCTTGCCGGCGGCTTGGGAACGCGAATCAGCGAAGAGTCCCATCTGAAGCCGAAGCCGATGATCGAGATC
>DAHUXO010000097.1 GCA_027307095.1 Betaproteobacteria bacterium
CTGATCGTGCACGCACCCGGTGCGCAACGCGGCGGCGCGCCGGACCCCAGGCTCGTGGCGCTGCTCACCCGTGCGAACGATTGGTTCGGGCGCTTGATCGCAGGCCAGGACCACAGCATCCTGTCCATCGCCCGGAGCGAGAAGGTCTCCTCGTCCTACGTTGCGCGCGTGATCAACCTCGCCTTCCTGGCGCCGGACATCACGTCCGCGATTGCTCAGGGCCAACATCCACCGGCGCTCACCGCACGCGGTCTGATCCGCAGCGTACCGCTGCCGATCGGCTGGAGCGAGCAGCGCGCCCGCCTCGGATTCGATACGCCAACGACGACCGTTGCGGGTTGATCCACGCCATCAGCCACGGGACGAATGCGGGCGGTGCGAGCGGGGCAACCGCGCGCTTGCGCTTCGATCCGTGGGGAATCCGCCAAGGCACCGGGAACACCGGTACCACCGAACGCGCCGAGTGAGACGCCGAGGTCCAACCTCGGGAATCGGCGGCGAAATTGCAAACAGAGAAATGCCACCCCCTCGGAACCCCGCGTGGCGCGCGCCTTGCGGCCGAACATTACGACTGAGGGGGCAAATCTAGACTACTTGGCGGAGACGCAGGGATTCGAACCCTGGATACAGGTTTTAGCCCGTATGCTCCCTTAGCAGGGGAGTGCCTTCGACCACTCGGCCACGTCTCCGGTGTTGCCTTGCCAATGATAAGTCTTCCCGCGCAGGTGCCGCATGGGCATTGCTTCGCCGCGGCGAACACCGAACGCGGCACGGGGGCTCGATTCTACGGGGGAGCGCCCCGCCAGTCCATCGCGAGAGTGCCCTCCGGCTGCCCGGGCTCACGCGCTCGGCCCGTGGCCGCCCTTCTCCAGCTCAAATGCCTTGTGCAGCACGCGAACGGCGAGCTCGAGGTACTTCTCGTCGATGACGACGGCGATCTTGATCTCGGACGTCGAGATCATCTGGATGTTGATGCCCTCGTCGGCCAGCGTCTTGAACATCTTGGACGCGAGTCCGACGTGCGAGCGCATGCCGATGCCGACGACCGAAACCTTGGCGATCCGGTCGTCGCCGATGACCTCGCGGGCCTCGAACGACTTGCCGCGCTGCGACTCGAGCACCCCCATCGCCTTCCGGTACTCGCTGCGATTGACCGTGAACGAGAAATCGGTGTGTCCGGACGCGCCGATGTTCTGCACGATCATGTCGACGTCGACGTTGGCGGCGGCGATCGGGCCGAGGATCGCATAGGCGATGCCGGGCCGGTCCTCGACGCCCATCACCGAGATCTTGGCTTCGTCGCGGTTGAACGCGATCCCCGAGATGATCGCCTGCTCCATGTCGTCGTCTTCCTCGTATGTGATCAACGTTCCGGGCGATCGCGAGTCGACGTCCTCGAACGAGGACAGCACGCGCAGCCGCACCATGTACTTGCCCGCAAATTCGACCGAGCGGATCTGCAGCACCTTGGAACCCTGGCTCGCGAGCTCGAGCATTTCCTCGAACGTGATCTTGTCGAGCCTTCGCGCCTCGGGAACGATGCGCGGATCGGTCGTGTAGACGCCGTCGACGTCGGTATAGATCTGGCACTCGTCGGCCTTCAGCGCAGCGGCGAGCGCGACGCCCGACGTGTCCGACCCTCCGCGGCCCAGCGTGGTGATGTTGCCGTGCCGGTCGACGCCCTGGAATCCCGCCACGATGACGATCGTGCCCTCGGCCAGATCCTTGCGCATCCGCTGGTCGTCGATCTCGAGGATGCGCGCCTTGGTGAAAGCGCTGTCGGTGAGGATTCGGACCTGTGCCCCGGTGTAGCTGCGCGATTTCAATCCAAGATCGTGCAGAGCGATCGCCAACAGGCCGATCGTCACCTGCTCCCCGGTAGCCGCGACGACGTCGAGCTCGCGCGGATCGGGGTTGGACGAAAGCTCCCGGGCGAGGCCGAGCAGCCGGTTCGTCTCCCCCGACATCGCCGACACGACGACGACGAGCTGGTGTCCCTCGCGGTGAAAGCGCGCGACGCGCCTGGCGACGTTGCGGATGCGCTCGGTCGAACCGACCGAGGTGCCGCCGTATTTCTGGACGATCAGGGCCATCTTCGGATTGGCGTCACGGCTCGCGCAAGCGCCCGGCGACGACCGGACGCCATCATGCGCCGAGCGTACGGAACACGAGCGTCGCGTTGGTCCCGCCGAAGCCGAACGAGTTCGACAGCGCCGCGCGGATCGCCATCGGTCGTGCGCTGTGCGGAACGAAATCGAGGTCGCACCTGGGATCGGGATTGACGAGATTCGCGGTCGGCGGCGCGACCTGGTCGCGCAGCGACAGCACGGTGAACACGGCCTCGATCCCCGCCGCGGCCCCGAGCAGGTGACCGGTCATCGACTTGGTCGATGATACGGCGAGCTTCGAAACGTGGTCACCGAACGCGCGTTTGACCGCGATGCACTCGGCGATGTCCCCCAGCGGCGTCGACGTCCCGTGCGCATTGATGTAATCGATGTCGGCGGGCGTCATGCCGGCGTTGCGGATTGCGTTGCGCATGCTGCGGAAGGCGCCATCGCCGTCTTCAGGCGGCGCCGTGATGTGGTGCGCATCCGCGCTCATCCCGTAGCCTGCGAGCTCGCAATAGACCCTCGCCCCGCGCGCTTTCGCGTGCTCGAGTTCCTCGAGCACGAGAATGCCGGCGCCCTCGCCCAGCACGAAACCGTCGCGGTCGACGTCCCAAGGCCGGCTCGCGGTCCCGGGATCGTCGTTGCGGGTCGACAGCGCGCGCGCCGCGCAGAATCCGCCGACACCCAGCGGCGACACCGTCGATTCCGCACCGCCGGCGACCATCACGTCGGCGTCGCCATACTCGATCAGCCGCGCCGCCTCGCCCAGACTGTGATTGCCGGTGGAGCACGCGCTGACCGTCGCGATGTTGGGGCCGCGGTAGCCGTAGTGGATCGAAACGAGGCCCGCGATCATGTTGATGATCGACCCCGGGACGAAGAACGGCGAAACCTTGCGCAGCCCCCCCTGCAGGTAGGCGCGCTGCGTCTCCTCGATCATCGGGAGGCCACCGATGCCCGAGCCGACGGCCACGCCGCAGCGTTCCTTGTCGCCGGCGAAATCCTCGAGTCCCGCGTCCTTGACCGCCTCCATCGTCGCGACCAGGCCGTAATGGATGAACGTGTCGTAGCGCCGCGCCTCCTTGGCGGAGAGCCAGCGCGACACGTCGAAATCCTTCACCTCGCCGGCGATCCGCGACGGGAAGGTGGAAGCGTCGAAACGCGTGATCGGCCCGATTCCCGAGCGTCCGGCGACGATGCTCTCCCAAGCGGGGGCGACACCGATGCCGACCGGGGACACGATGCCGAGACCGGTGACGACGACTCGACGGCGAGACATTAGGTTGCCCGAAGTGGAAACGGATGCTGCAGGAGCGGCAGGCGGCTGCGCGCGCTGCCGTGGCCGCGACCGCGGGCCGCCGACGCGGCCCGCTGCCGGGCGCTATTTCTTGACGTGGCTGCCGACGTAGTCGATGGCCTGCTGCACCGTCGTGATCTTCTCGGCGTCCTCGTCGGGGATCTCGGTCTCGAACTCCTCCTCGAGCGCCATCACGAGTTCGACCGTGTCGAGCGAATCGGCGCCGAGGTCGTCGACGAACGACGATTCGTTCTTGATCTCCGCTTCATTGACACCCAGCTGTTCGGCGACGATTTTCTTGACGCGCTGTTCGACGTTTTCCATGCATCTCCTCCCCGTTATTGGGGTCAAGGAATCAAACCCGTGGATTTTACCGCAAGACCCGCCATGGCCGAAATGCTCATGGCATCAGCATGCCCCCGTTCACGTGCAACGTGGCGCCGGTGATGTAGGCAGCCCGCGGGCTCGCCAGGAACAGGACGGCTTCGGCGATGTCCTCGGGCGTCCCGAGGCGGTTGAGCGGTATGCGCGAAAGCAGCGCATCGCGCTGGGCGGGCTGCAGCACCCGCGTGAGGTCGGTGTCGACGAAGCCCGGGGCGACGCAGTTGACGGTGATGTTGCGGCTCGCCACCTCGAGCGCCAGCGACTTGGTGAATCCGATCAGTCCGGACTTGGCGGCAGCGTAGTTGGTCTGGCCCGGGTTGCCCGAGCTGCCGACCACCGACCCGATCTGGATGATGCGGCCCCGGCGCGCCTTCATCATGCCGCGCAGCACCGCCTTCGCGAGGCGGTACGCGGGCTTCAGATTGGTGTCCATGATCGCGTCCCACTCCTCGTCCTTCATGCGCAGGAGCAGGTTGTCGCGCGTGATGCCGGCGTTGTTGACCAGGATCGTCACCGGGCCGAGCCGCGACTCGACTTCGTGCAGCACGCGCTCGGTCGCCGCGGCGTCGGTGACGTCGAGTTGGAAGCCAGCGCCCGCAACGTTCGCCTCGCCCAGGAACGCCGCGATCGCCTGCGCACCTTCGCCGGTGGTCGCCGTGCCGGCGACGCTCGCACCCGCGCCGCCCAGCGCCAGTGCGATCGCGCGCCCGATGCCTCGCGTCGCGCCGGTGACCAGCGCGACCTCGCCGCGCAATTCAACCGCATCCATGGCCGCTCCCGTCATCGCAATTCACGTGCCTGCACGCCATTCACGCCGCTGCCAGCGTGTCGCGCGCTTCGGCGATCGCGGCGTCATCCGAAAGGGCGATCGCCATCAGGCGCTCATCTATGCGGCGCGTCAATCCGGTCAGCACCTTGCCGGGGCCGCACTCGACGACATGGGTGACCCCCCGGGCGGCAAGCGCCCCGATCGTCTGCGTCCAGCGCACCGGGCTCGCCGCCTGCCGTGCGAGCGCCTTGCGGATGGCGTCGGGCTCGGCATGGGCCGCCACGTCGACGTTGTGCAGCACCGGGATCGACGGCGTGGAGATCGCCACCTGGGCGAGCCTCGCGGCGAGCTTCTCCGCCGCGGGCTTCAGCAGCGAGCTGTGAAACGGCGCCGACACCGGCAGCACGACGCCCCGCTTGGCGCCGCGCGCCTTAGCGGCGATGATCGCGCGCTCGACGGCAGCCTTGTTGCCGGCGATGACGAGCTGCCCTGGCGCATTGAAGTTCACCGCCTCGACGACCTCGCCCTGTGCGGCCTCGCGACAGGCGTCGATCACCGCGGCGTCGTCGGCGCCCATGATCGCGGCCATCGCGCCGAGCCCCGGCGCCACCGCGTCCTGCATCGCCTCGGCGCGAAAGCGCACCAGCGGGACCGCATCGCGAAAGGCGAGCGCACCGGCGGCGACCAGCGCCGTGTACTCGCCGAGACTGTGGCCGGCGACGAACGCGGGCATTGCGCCGCCCGCGGCAAGCCACGCTCGCCACACGGCGATCCCCGCGGTCAGCATCACCGGCTGGGTGTTGCGCGTCAGGTTGAGCGCCTCCGTGGGGCCGGTCTCGACCAGTCCCCACAGGTCGTCCCCGAGCGTGTCGGAGGCCTCGTCGAAGGTCGCGCGCACCTCGGGATGATCGGCATAGGCTGCCATCATGCCGATCTGCTGCGAACCCTGCCCTGGAAACACGAAAGCGATGGTCATCGTGGATGCCTGGTCGGAATCGTCTCGGGCACGATCGGGCGCCTCACCAGCGCAGCAGCACCGATCCCCAGGTGAAGCCGCCGCCGACGCCAATCAGCATCAGGTGCTGCCCCGCGCGTATGCGGCCGTCGCGGACCGCGACGTCGAGCGCCAGCGGGATCGACGCCGCGGAGGTGTTGGCATGTGCGTCGACGGTGGCGATGACCTTCTCGAGCGGAATGCCCAGCTTCTTCGCCGTCGCATCCATGATCCGCAGGTTCGCCTGGTGCGGAATCAGCCAGTCGATGTCGGATGCGGTCATCCGGTTCGCGGAAAGCGCCTCGTTCGCGACCTCGGCGAGCACGCGGACCGCGAATTTGAACACGCCCTGCCCGTCCATGTGCACGAAAGGCGAGCCGGCGATGGTCCCGTTTCGCACCTGCCCTGGGACGCACAGGATGTCGCGGTAGTGGCCGTCCGCGTGCAGATGCGCCGACAGGATCCCCGGCTCCGCCGCGGGAACGAGAACGACGGCGCCGGCGCCGTCGCCGAACAGCACGCAGGTGCCGCGATCGTTCCAGTCGAGGATCCGGGAATAGACCTCGGCACCGACCACCAGCGCGTTTCGCGCGGTGCCGCTCGCGACCATCTTGTCGGCGATCGCCAGCGCGTAGACGAATCCCGAGCAGACCGCCTGGACGTCGAACGCTGCGCCGCCATGCACGCCGAGCTTGTCCTGAAGGATGCAGGCCGTCGACGGAAAGATCATGTCCGGTGTCGTCGTCGCGACGATGATCAGGTCGACATCGGCGGGTGCCATCGATGCGGCCGCCAGCGCGGCTCGAGCGGCGGCCAGCGCCAGATCCGAAGTCTGCTCGTCGTCGGCCGCGATGTGCCGCTGCGCTATGCCGGTGCGCGTGCGGATCCATTCGTCACTGGTAGCGACGCGCTCGGCGAGCGCGGCGTTGGTCAGTACACGCGACGGGAGATAGCTGCCGGTGCCGGCGATGCGGCTATGCATGGGCGGCGGCGGGACCGGAGCGTCCGGGAGCGTCGGACGAAGTGGCGGTGTCCCCCGATGCGACGCCCATGCCTGCGATGCGCTGGGCGATGCGATCGAGCACCCCGTGCTCGACCTCGGCGTGCGCGCGCTTCAGCGCATTGACGAACGCCAGCACGTCCGCGCCGCCGTGGCTCTTGACGACGACGCCGCGCAGACCGACCAGCGTCGCACCGTTGTACCGCCGCGGATCGATGCGCCGCTTGAATGCCATCAGCACCGGGTAGGCAACGAGCGCGGCAAGGCGCGTCAGCGGATTGCGCGTGAATTCCGCCTTCAGGAAATCGTAGAGCATCTGCGCGAGGCCCTCGGAGGTCTTGAGCGCGACATTGCCGACGAAACCGTCGCAGACGACGACGTCGGTGGTCCCCTTGTAGATGTCGTCGCCTTCGACGTTGCCGTAGAAGTTGAGGCCGGAGGTCCTCAGCAGCTCCGCCGTGTCCTTGACGACGTCATTGCCCTTGATGTCCTCCTCGCCGATGTTGAGCAGCCCGATGGTCGGTCGCTCTATGCCTTCGATCGCCGTCGCCAGCGCGCTGCCCATTGCCGCGAACTGCACGAGTTGCACAGGCGTGCAGTTGACGTTTGCCCCCAGGTCGAGCACCAGCGTCTCGCCCGAGCGCGTCGGCAGCTGCGACGCGATCGCGGGCCGATCGATGCCCGGCAGGGTCTTCAGCACGAAGCGCGCGATCGCCATCAGCGCGCCGGTGTTGCCGGCCGAAACGCAGGCATGCGCGGCGCCCTCCTTGACGAGGTTGATCGCGACCCGCATCGACGAGTCCTTCTTGCGCCGCAGTGCATCGGCGGGCGGCTCGTCCATGTCGACGACTTCGCTCGCCGTATGCACGCTGACGCGTTCCCGAAGCGCCGGCCGCGTGGTCGCCAATGCGGCCTCGAGCGCGGCCTGCTGCCCGACGAGGATGACCGTCGTGCCCGGCGTCGCAGCCAGGAACTCGAGGCAGGCAGGGACCGTGACCGAGGGGCCATGGTCACCGCCCATTGCGTCGACGGCTACGGTGACGGACATCGGGCTCGTGAGTTCAGGCGCCGCCCGCGGCGCCAGGGTCACTCGTCGGCCTTGGTCTTGACGACCTTCTTGCCCCGGTAATAGCCGCTCGGGCTGATGTGGTGACGCAGGTGCACCTCTCCGCTCACGGGCTCGACGGCCAGCGGCGGATTGCCGAGAAAGTCGTGGGCGCGATGCATGCCGCGCTTCGACGGCGACTTCTTGTTCTGCTGGACTGCCATCATGCTCTCCTGTTGGTCACTTCACTGTCGGCGGGTATCGCGCAGGCGCCTTCCCGATGCCTCGGCGCGAAGGGCAGTGCCAGCACAAGCTCGTCCTCGACCAGCGCGAGCGGATCGATCGGGAACCCTGCCAGCACGACCTCGGAACCGCTTTCGGCATCGAGCGCCGCCAATTCGTCCTCGCTTCGCGCGAGGAGCAATTCGGTGCGCTGCTCGATCGGCCATTCGAAATCGGCGAGGCAGCGCTGGCAATTCAGCGTCACTGCACCGGAAAGCCCGACATCCAGCGCGGGCCTGTCCATCGCGTCGGCCGTGCCGGTGATCCGCCAGTCGATGCGCGCCGGCCCCTTGGCAAGCACATCCTCGACGCGCGGCAGCCGGTGGGCGTCGATGGTCCCTTCGATGACGCCGCGATCACGCGCAAGCCTCAACGCGTCGAGCCGGGAGTTCGAGGTGCCCTGACCGTTGGCCAAGCGCGAATCCATCACGTGCCCACCCTGCGCCTGCGATCCCGGAAAATAGCCGTGTCCCGGTAGCGCCGGCGAAAAACGTAAAATCATACCGTCAATCGACGGCTCTGTCAAAAAATGCCAGAAAAAACAAGGGTGAGCGAGGCGAGGCCCCTGGTTCTCGCCTCCGGATCCCGGTACCGGCGTGAATTGCTCGAGCGCCTTGGCCATCCGTTCGAGGTTGCGGCCGCCGACATCGACGAGACCGCGCTTCCGGACGAAACTCCGGCGGTCACCGCCTGCCGGCTGGCGATCGCCAAGGCGCGCGCGGTCGCGGCCCGCTACGCCGACGCGCTGGTGATCGGGTCCGACCAGGTCGCCGACGCCGACGGCGTGGCGCTCAGCAAGCCGGGGAACCACGACGCTGCGGTCGCGCAGCTCACGCTGCTCGCGGGTCGCCGGATCGTCTTCCACACCGCCGTGGCGCTGGTCGACGCCGCGAGCAAGCGCTGCCAGCTGCGGCAGGTCGACGTGGCGAGCACCTTCCGCCGGCTCGGTACGCAGGCGATCGAGAGCTACCTGAGCCGCGAGCGACCCTACGACTGCGCCGGAGCGGTCAAGTCCGAGGCGCTGGGCATTGCGCTGTTCGAGCGCATCGAAAGCGACGATCCGACGGCGCTGATCGGCCTGCCGCTGATCGCGCTGGTCGACATGCTGGCGCTCGAGGGCATCGACATGCTCGCCGGAACGGGCACCGGCTGAGCGATGAGTGGTGTCCTCTACCTGGTCCCGAACCTGCTCGGCGCCGTTGCGCCATCGGCGGTCCTGCCGCAACGCACCATCGACGTCGCGCGCGGCCTCGCGCGCTGGGCCGTCGAAACGCCCAAAGCCGCCCGCGCTTTCCTCAATTCGCTCGGCATGCCGGTGCCGCTCGCCCAGCTCGACATCGCGCCGTTGCCCCGCGCGCCAGGCGCAGCCGAG
>DAHUXO010000119.1 GCA_027307095.1 Betaproteobacteria bacterium
GAATCGCAGCTTCTGGACACCCCCGCGCTGACCTTTGCGGCGAAGCTGCCGGTCGCCATGTTCCATCATGATCACAGCGGCATCCGGAACGGGCTGCGCTGGCAGGACATGGCAACGGACCGCGATCTTAGCAAAGTCGCCGCGACACCGCGGTGAGCGCGTCGCCGGTCGATGCGTCGCGTAACGCACGCGCCGTGATGGGCGGGCGTCGGCTGGCGAAGCGGGACACCGGAACCTATGCCGTCGCCCTCCCGGCAGACGCGCGATGGATCGCCGCATACTTCGCGGGATCCTGACGGAACGTCGTCAGGCAGCAGTCGCAGCAGAAGTAGAAAGCGATCCCGTCGTAGCGTTCGACGTGCTTCGGCGCGCCGGTGTCGACCGCGGTCCCGCAGACCGGATTGATGAACCTGGCAGCCCGGGCGGCTGCATCGCTCGGGGCGCGCGAGTCCGGCGACGGCGGAGGCAGCGCCTGCGCCTGCGGCGCGGCCGGCCGAGGCGACGCGACGGTCGCTGCCTGCGCGCGGCCGCGCAGGATCGAGAGCACGCCGACAATGGCCACCAGCGCGATCTCTCCGGGGGCCCTGGCCCCGGCATCCGGGCCCGCCGGAGCGGTCAACCGGGCAAGCCGGGATTCGTCGATGCCGCGCATGCGCATCACGTCGCGCAGCCTATCCGCCTTGCGTCGGCTTGCGATCATCAGGACGTGGATTGCCGCGCTCTTCAGCGCCCGCTCGAGCGCGTCCTCGTCACCCTGTCCCTGGGTTGCGACCAGGACGACGGGCGCGTCGTCGGGAGCGTCGGCGAGCCTGATCCTGAGGCGCTCGGCCAGGAAGCGGGCCTCGTCCGCGGCCGGCGTACTCCCCAGCACGCACAGCGCGCTCTGGCGGCTGTAGGGCTGGATGAAAAGCTCGATCGTGCCGTTGCTCGCGCAGGACATCGTGTGCTGCTCGACGTTCGCCTCGGGCTGGATCCGGTCGTTGGAGATGCGCACGAGCTTGGGCTCGCCCTTCTGGATCGCGGCTTGCGCGGCACCGACGACCACGCCCTTCGCGCATCCTCCGCCGATCCAGCCGTGCAGGGTGCCGTCGGCGAGGACGATCGCCTGCGCCCCGAGATAGGCGGAGGTGGGGGCCACGGCCCGCACGACCGTGACCAGCGCATAGGGTTCGCCGCGGCCGTTCAATTCGCGCGCCATCGCGAGGAGTTCGTCGTCGTTCATCGCAGTGCCTCGACGAGATTGGGCAGCATGCGCTCGATGCTCGCGAGGTCGGCGCCCGGTGCGAACAGATCGAGGTGCGGCAACGCCGCGCGCATGCCGCGGCTTTCCGGGCTGAAATCCGGGTCGCCCAGCAGCGGGTTCAGCCAGACCAGGCGGCGTGCCCTGCGTCGCAGTGTGCGCAAAGCCTCCGCGAGGAGCTCAGGCTCGCCGGTGTCGTAACCGTCGCTGACGATGATCACGCCGGTGCGCGAATGCACGATGCGCGATCCGTCGCGGCGGTTGAATTCCTGCAGGCATTCGCCGATGCGGGTGCCGCCGCCCCATCCAGCGGCCAGCAGGTGCAGACGTTCCTGGGACCGCCACGGGTCCGGGTCGCGCAGCGCGTGATCCACGCCGGTGATGCGGGTGTGAAAGATGAAGCAGTACACATCCGCGAGCTCCGCGCAGAGCGCTCGCGCGAGCCGAAGGTAGAAGAAGCTGTAGGTGCTCATCGACCGGCTGACGTCGAGCAGCAGAACGATGCGCGGGCGCACGCGGCGGCGGTCCTTCCATGCCAGCCGGAACGGAATGCCGCCGCTGCCGACGCTGCGCCGTATCGTGCCCTGCAGGTCGAGGCGACGGCCATGGTCGCAGCGCGACTCGCGCCGCAGTCGCAGGTGCCTGATGCGGCGCGCGAACCTGCGCATCAAGGCTTCGATCTCGCGGACCTGGTCGGCGCGGGCGAGATCGCGGAAATCGGCGGACGCGAGCGACTCCTGACGGCTCGCGCCATGCCTGTCGCTGCGGCCGTCGGCACTCGCGCCGTCCCGGTCCGCGGCGGCGATGGGCAGCTCGGGCGCATCCTCACCCGCGGCGCCGGTCCACCCGGCACTGCCCGCCTGCGCCGCGCGACTCTGCGCGAATGCCCGCTGGTTCGGGGGCAGGAAGTAGGCATCGAAAAGCGCGTCGAAGCGCCGCCATTCGTCGCCGCGACCGCACAGCAGCGCCTTGAGGCTCCAGCGCAGCATGTCGCCGTCGAGGATCCCGACCTGCGCGGCGGTTTCGACGACGCGGGTCGCATCGCCGCCCCCGACGCCATAGCCGTTCGCGCGGAGGAACCCCGCGAATCCCGTCAGGCGGGTCCGCAATGCGGTGCCCGTATGATCCTGGGCGGCAGGCGCGACGGTCAACATGCGGCCGCGATGCGGGCGACGACCTCGCGGGTGAACGCTCCCCGGTCGGCACGCGTCTTGACGAGTGCGCTCAGGGTTTCGAGGATGCGCTCCGCCCCATCGTCGTCGATGGCTGAAATCCCCAGCCGCAGCAGCGCCGCGGTCCAGTCGAGCGTCTCGGCGATGCCCGGCTTCTTCTGCAGGTCCATTCGGCGAACACTCTGCACGAACTCGACCAGCTGGCGCGCGAAATTCCCTGCCGCTTCCGGCGCCCGCAGCTCGACGATCGCCAGCTCCTTCTCGAAGGAGGGAAAGTCGATGTACTGGTACAGGCAGCGCCGGCGCAAAGCGTCCGAGAGCTCGCGCGTGCCATTCGAGGTGATCACCACCAGCGGGCGCGACACTGCGCGCACGGTGCCGAGCTCCGGAATCGACATCTGGAAATCGGACAGGAGCTCGAGCAGATACGCCTCGAACGCCTCGTCGGCGCGGTCGACCTCGTCGATCAGGAGCACCGGTGGATCTTCGCCGCTGATCGCCTCGAGCAGCGGGCGCTTCAGCAGATAGCGCTCGGAGAAGATGTCCTGCTCCTTGAGGGCGACGGAGCGCTCGTCGTGCTCCAGCAGCTTGATCGCGAGCAGCTGACGCTGGTAGTTCCATTCGTACATCGCGGCGTGGACGTCCAGCCCCTCGTAGCACTGCAGGCGGATCAGCTTCGCGCCGCGGATCGTGGCGAGCGCTTTCGCGACCTCGGTCTTGCCCACGCCGGCATCGCCTTCCAGCAGCAGCGGGCGCCCGAGATCGAGCATCAGCAGGAGTGCCGCCGCCAGCGGACGCTCGGCGATGTAGCCCGCCGCCTGCAATCGACGCTGAAGGTCGGCGACTTCATTCATTCGCTGCGAGGCGGGATTCAAGCCGACTTCCCGTGGAAGAGCCCGCGCAGCCAGTCCTTGAACACGGCCCAGAGGAGTGCCAGGCCATCGAGCTCGTGGGCATTCGAGGCGGCGGTGGCAGTGGCGCCGGAAGTGACCGCGGTGGCAGCGGCCATCTCGACTGCCGCGGACGGCGGTGCCTCCGCCGCGGCCGCGCTGCGCTGCGCCGAGAGAGTCGCCACCTGTGCCGCGAAGTTCGCGGCGAACTGCTTCAGCACCTGGTCGGCCACCGAATTCATCATGCGCCCGCCGAAAGCCGCCGCCTTGCCGCTCATCGTCACTTCGCTCTTGCCGAGGAGATTGCTCGAGCCGTCGGCGACCGCTTCGATGCGGGCGGCGAGGTCCATCGACGCACCGGAGGTCCCGGTCGTGTCGGTGCCCTTTCCGACCAGGCGCAGCGAATGCGCGGCGGCGTCGACATCGTGCACCTCGACCTCGCCGCGGAACGACATCGTCGCCGGCCCGACCCGCACGGTGACGGTTCCCTTGTAGCCACCGCCGGGCAGGCGTTCGGTGATCTTCGCCCCGGGCATGCACCCGGCCACCGCCTCGACGTTCTGCAGGAATTCCCAGGCGACGTCGGCCGGGCCCGGCATCGGGAACGTCTTCTCGAGCTCGACCTTCATGCTGATGGACCCGCCATGCGCGCTACCGCTCGTTGAGGCCGAGCGCCTTGCACTGCTGCCAGACGCGGTAGGACGTGTGCGGCATGTCCATGTGCGTCACGCCGAGATGGGCGAAAGCGTCCACGACGGCATTGCTGAAGCACGGGATGCCGCCGACGTGCGGCGACTCCGCGACACCCTTGGCCCCGATCGGATGGTGCGGCGACGGCGTCACCGTGTGATCGGTCTCCCAGTGCGGCGTCTCCACGGCCGTGGGCAGGAAGTAATCCATCAGGCTGTTGCCGAGATGGTTGCCGTTCTCGTCGAAGGGTATCGCCTGCCCGAACGCGACGGCGAACGCCTCGGTGAGGCCGCCGTGGATCTGGCCTTCGATGATCATCGGGTTGATCCGCGTGCCGCAATCGTCCAGCGCGTAGAAGCGCCGGACCTTGGGCTCGCCGGTGTGGCGGTCGATGTCGACCACGCAGACATAGGCCCCGAAAGGAAAGGTCATGTTCGGCGGATCGTAGTACTCGGTGGCGTCCAGCCCCTTCTCCATGCCGTCCGGCAGGTTGCTGGTGTGCGCGGCCATCGCGATGTCCTTCATCGTCTTGGCCTGGCTCGGGTTGCCTTTCACCTTGAACCGGTCGACCTCCCACTCGAGATCGCCTTCGCCCACCTCGAGCAGGTGGGCCGCGATCTTCTGCGCTTTCGCCCGGATCTTCCGGGCGGCCATCGCGGCGGCGGCACCGCCGACGGGCGTCGAGCGCGAGCCCCAGGTGCCCGCGCCGTAGGGCGCCTTGTCGGTGTCGCCCTCCTCGATCTGGATTTCGTCCGACGACAGGCCGAGCTCGGTCGCGATGATCTGCGCGTACGTGGTCGCGTGCCCCTGTCCCTGGCTCATCGTGCCGAGGCGCGCGATCGCGCTGCCGGTCGGATTGACGCGGATGTCGCAGCTGTCGAAAAGACCGATTCCGAGGATGTCGCAAACCTTGGTGGGCCCGGCACCCACGATCTCGGTGAAGGTCGAGATCCCGATGCCCATCAGCTCGCCGCGGGCGCGCTTTTCGGCCTGCTCCTTGCGCAGGCCGTCGTAGTCGACCGCCTTCAGCACCTTGTCGAGCGCCCCATGGTAGTTTCCGCTGTCGAGGGTCCAGCCGAGCGCGGTGGTGTACGGGAACTGCTCGGCCTTGACGAAATTGCGCCGGCGGATCTCGGCCTTGTCTAGCCCGAGCTTCTGCGCCAGCACGTCGATCATGCGTTCGATCAGGTAGACCGCCTCGGTGACCCGCAGCGAACACCGATATGCGACACCGCCGGGCGCCTTGTTGGTGTAGACCGCATCGACCCGCGCATAGGCCTTCGGAATCGCGTAGGACCCCGTGCAGATGCTGAACAGGCCCGCCGGCAGCTTGGTGGCCGAGACGTGCGAATTGAACGCACCGTGGTCCGCCAGCGCCGTGAAGCGCAATGCCTTGATGCGGCCGTCCTTGTCGGCCGCGAGCTCCCCGACCCCGTGATAGTCGCGCGCAAAGCCGGTCGTCGAGATGTTGTCGATGCGCGACTCGATCCACTTGATCGGCACGCCGGTGACGATCGACGCGACGATCGCGACGACATAGCCGGGATAGACCGGCACCTTGTTGCCGAAACCGCCGCCGATGTCGCCGCCGACGATGCGTATCTTGCTTTCCGGAATGCCGGAGAGCATCGCGACCACGGTGCGGACGAGATGCGGCGCCTGCGAGGTCAGGTACACCGTCAGCTGGCCGGTGGGCTTGTCGAACGACGCCACGCAGCCGCAGGTCTCCAGCGGACAGGGATGCACGCGCGGGTTCAGGATCTCCTCGCGGACCGTCACCTCGGCGCCGGCGAACGTCGCGTCGACGCCGGCCTTGTCGCCCGCTTCCCAGGTGAAGATGTGGTTGGGATGCGTGCGGGGACCGTGCCCGACATTGTCCTTGTCGGCGATGTCTTCGCGGATGATCGGCGCATCGGGCGTCATCGACTTGTGGGGGTCGACGATCGCGGGCAGCTCCTCGTAATCGACCTCGACCAACTCCGCGCCGTCCGCGGCGCTGTAGCGATCGCCGGCGATCACCATCGCGACTTCCTGCATCTGGAAACAGACCTTCTTGTCGGCCAGGACCGCCTGGACGTCGCCGCCCAGCGTCGGCATCCAGTGCAGCTTCACCGGCTTCAGGTCGTCTGCGGTCAGCACCGCGACGACCCCCGGCACCGCCAGCGCCTTGGACTTGTCGATCGACTTGATCCGTGCGTGCGCATAGGGGCTGCGCACCATCGCCCCGAACAGCATTCCGGGCAGCTTGATGTCGTCGACGTAGGTTCCCCTGCCGCGGATGAAGCGGGCGTCCTCCTTGCGCAACCTGGAGCTGCCCAGTCCCTGTAGCTTTGATTCGCGCTCGAGCGTGTCCGTCGAAGCAGCCATGTCGAATTCTCCGGTGGGGTCGCGATGGATCAGGCGGCTGCCGCGGCGAGCTTCTTCGCCGCGTGCTGCACTGCCTTCACGATGTTCTGGTAGCCCGTGCAGCGGCACAGGTTGCCCGCCATCCAGTAGCGGATCTCCTCTTCCGACGGGTTCGGGTTCTCCTTCAGCAGTCGATACGCGCGCGTGATCATGCCGGGCGTGCAGAAACCGCATTGCAGGCCGTGCTGCTCGTGGAAGCTCTCCTGCAGCGCGTGCAGCGCGCCGCCCTGCTCGAAACCCTCGATCGTCAGCATCTCGGAATCCTGGCATTGCACGGTCAGCACCGTGCACGACTTGACCGACATGCCGTCGAGGTCGACCGTGCAGGCGCCGCAGTGGGTGGTCTCGCAGCCGATGTGCGGCCCCGTGTGCTGCAGCCTCTCGCGCAGCGTGTGGATCAGCAACTCGCGCGGCTCGACGACCACGTCGACGGCCTTTCCGTTGAGCTTGAACGACACCGCTTGCTTTGTGGCCATGTCCGTCTCCTCAATGCCGATTCAGGCCGCCCGCAGGGTCGCCCCGAGGGGGGCCCGCGCCCCCTCGGAGGGCAGCAAACGAACGTGAGCGCGGGGGCACATCATCGACCGGCGCGCTCGCGCGCCGTGTGCAACGCCCGCTGCGTCATTTCCCCAGCCATTGCAGTCTTGTATTCGGCGTCGCCGCGCTGGTCCGCGGCCGGATCGCAGATGTTCATCGCGAGCCCGGCGGCAGCGACGATCGACGCGTCGGACAACGGCTTGCCGCGCAGCGAGTCTTCCGCGGCGCGTGCCTTGAGCGGCGTCGGACCGACGTTGGTCAGCGCGATCGCGACGTCCTGGACCGCGCCACCGCGGATGCGCAGCGTGACCGCGGCGGCCGCGGTGGCGAAGTCCCCGACCTTGCGCTTCAGCTTGGCGTAGCAATAGCCGGTCCCCGGTGCGGGAACCGGAATGCGGATTTCGGTCATGATCTCGTCGGGCTTCATCAGTGTGTCGTAGGTTCCGACGAAGAAACCATCGGCCGGAACGACCCGCTCGCCCGCCGCCGAACGCAGCACGAACGACGCGCCCAGGGCCAGCATCAGCGCCGGATGGTCGTTGCCCGGGTCGCCGTGCGAGATGTCACCGCCAATCGTGCCCTTGTAGCGCACCTGGGGATCCGAGATCAGCCTCGCGCCCTCGACCAGTAGCGGGCACTTGTCCTGCAGCAGCTTCGACCAGATCAGCTCGTTCTCGGTCGTCATCGCGCCAACGCGAATCGTCCCGTTCTCCTCCCGAATGCCCTTCAGCTCCGCAATCCTGCCCAGGTCGATCAGGTGACCGGGCTGGGCGAAGCGCATCTTCATCATCGGAAGCAGGCTGTGGCCGCCGGCGAGCAACTTCGCCTCGTCGCCGAGCTGCGCGAGCAAGCCGAGCGCGTCCTGAACGGACTTCGGCGCGTGATACTCGAATTCGCGGGGAATCATCGGTCGCTCCTCCAGCGTTCTTTGTCGAGCCCGAATACTGGCCCAATGCGCCGCAGCAAGACAAGAACCAATTGCGGACGCCGGCGAGCGCCCTGCCGGCGACGCCGGGTCGCGCCGTCGCCGAATCACGGCTGCGGGAAATCCCGCAGGCTGCGGGGAACCTGCCTATGGACTCGCGACCGCGGCGGGAAGTTCGAGTCGCCAGCCCGTGCGCTCGGCAAGCTGCCGGACATCCTCGACGGTGTCGACGTCGGTGACGAACCGGGTGTTGGCGGTTTCGTGGACGTGGACGAGCTCGGGCTGCCGCTCGATCAGGTGGCGGCAGCCCAGGTTCGCATCACTTTCGAAGATGCGGGCGAGCGCCACGGCGTCCAGCACGACGGGATTGCCGCGCTGGCCATTCACGACCGGCACGACGACGTGGCCGGCCGGCCGCTTCTTGAACGCGCCGATCAGCTCGGTCAGATCGCCCGCGCCGATCAGTGGCTGGTCGGCCGGCATGACGATGACGGCGTCGAATTCGCCGCTGAGCGCGGCCAGCCCGACGCGCACGGAACCCTGCTGTCCGGCGGCATAGGCCTCGTTGTGTGCGAGCGTGACGACGAAGCTGCGCAGCTGCTCCTCGATCGCCTCGCGCGCATGTCCGGTGACGACCACCACCTCGTCGACACCGGCGCCGCTCAGGGCCACCAGGTGCCGGCTGATCAGCGGCACGCCCTGGAGCCGGATCAGCGCCTTGGCCACGCCACCCATGCGCCGGCCTTCGCCGGCGGCCAGCAGCACGGCACCGATGCGCAATCTCGGGTGCAGTCCTCCACCCTGTTTGAGCAGGCATCCCATGACTTTGGTCCCCGAACGCGAATCAATTGTCGGCCATGCCACTCGACGTGGCCGGGTGCGATCCGTTGTGCCGATTATAGGTCGAGGCGACGACGCCGGCGACGATGCACCGAACCGGGCGCTGCGCAAGCGATCCGGGAACGACCCTGGCGACTCATTCCGCGTGCCTGAGCGCCATGGCGGCCGCGAGCACGTCGGGGTCGTCCCATGGCGCATCGATGCGATATTCACGCAGATACCGGCTGTTGGGATCGCGGAACCACTCCTCCGGGAAGTGGGCGATCAACTGCTCTTCCCCTGGCTCGACATCACCGCGTACCGAAGGCGGGTTGCCGTTGACTGCGGCATGCATCGCCTGGCATAGATCGACGCCGACCATCGCGCCCAGCGTAATACCGCTGGTGGCCCGTCGGTTGATCTCGATCAGATAGGCATCGCCGGTCGACTTCTGCATGATGTACTCGATGGCGAAGAAGCCGCTCATGCCCAGTCCTGCGGCCAGGCAATCGGAAAACTTCCGAACCTCCGGCGCGTGCAGGACCCGAACCACGGTTGCGGGGCCGAGCGGGGGATCCTTGATCAGCTTCTCGCGGACGAACCCGGCGAGCGTGACGCCGTGCCAGGCGGCCATCGACTGGTCCACGATGCTTCCCGAAACGTGGGCCTGGATCAGAATCCGGGTCTTTCCGGATCCCTCGATTTCGAGCGTTGCCGCCGCCATGAACCGGAGGAACTGCTGCTCGAGTTGCTCGCGATCAGGAACGACGGCCACCCACTCGCCCGCCGCGCCGAAACCGCGCTTGATGACGACCGGGTAGCCGTGGCTTTCAGCGAACGATCGTGCGTCCTGCAGCTCGTCGGTGACGATGCACGGCGGAACCCGGACGCCCAGCGCTTTCGCCGCCGCCGGCAGCAGCGCCTTGTCGACGCTGGTCCGGTAGTACTCGGGGGCGCCCAGCGATTCTCGAATCAATCCCGCCAGC
>DAHUXO010000126.1 GCA_027307095.1 Betaproteobacteria bacterium
GCCCGCCGTATCCTTGTCGAACGTGTAAAGCGTCATTCCGGCGGCGTTGGTCAGCGTTCCGTCGGCGGCCATTTTCGCCGGCATGGCGTCGTCCATCGCGTAGGCCCCGTGCATGCCCATCGACGCGCAGGCGGACAGGACCAGGGCGGCGACCAGGGCGGCCGGGCGGCCCAGGCTGTGGCTTCGATGCACGGTTACTCCCTCGATTTTCGTGGCGACGGGGCGGCAAACACCGGAGCATCGACGATTATTCCATCCATTCCCCGACGCGGATCCCTCGCTTCAGACGAGGAGCGGCGTCGCGAGGCCCAGGAATATGAAGAATCCCCCGGAATCGGTGACAGCGGTGATCGGCACCGACGAGCCCAGCGCGGGATCGCGCCCCAGCTTCAGCATCGTCATCGGTATCACCACGCCCATGAGCGCTGCCAGCAGGAGGTTCAGCGTCATCGCGAGAACCATGACCAGGCCGAGCGGGACCCGGTCGTAGAGGACGGTCGCGACCGCTCCCATCACGCCGCCCCAGATCAGGCCGTTGATCAGCGCGACCGCGAGCTCCTTGCTGATGAGCTGCGGCGACGAATGCGGTGACGAGGTTGATCGCGAGCCATGCCCATCGGTTGCGAAAGGACTTCCACACCGACGCGAACACGTCCTCCTCTTCGCGCAGGCCTGCATGGGCGAGCATCTCCTCCTCGCCACGCCTTCGGACGAAATCGAGCACCTCGTCGACCGTGACGCGCCCGACCAGCTTGCCGTTGGCGTCGACGACCGGCGCCGACACCAGGTCGTAGCGCTCGAACGCGCCCGCCGCCATCTCGGCTTTCTCGTGCCGCCGCAGCTTGACCGATGGCGGCTGCATCACGTCGGCGACGCGCGCCTCGGGCTCGCTGACGATGATCCGGTTCAAGGGCAGCACGCCGAGCAGGCTCTCGTGCTGGTCGACGACGAACAGCTGGTCCGTCTGCGACGGAAGCTCCTCGAAGCGGCGCAGGTAGCGCAGCACGACCTCGAGGGTCACATCGGAGCGCACCTGCACGTCGTCGAAGTCCATCAGGGCGCCGACCATGTCCTCGTCGAAGGACATGGCAGCCCGCAGCTCATCGCGATCGGCGACCGAGAGGCCGCGGAACACATCGTCCATCACCTCCTGCGGCAGGTCGGGGGCGAGCGCGGAGATCTCGTCGGTCGGCAGCGCCTCGAGGATCCAGGCGATGTCAGCCGGATGGAGGCGGGCGAGCTTCTTCGCCAGCTCGGCCCGGGTTCGCTGCGCGACCGCACTCGGCGCGGGTGCTTCGTCGGGGTGCGGCGGCGCGGTGGCCGGCTGGTCCTCGATCAGTCCTTCGACGAGGCTCTGCCTGCGCAACAGCGCCGTGATCTCGGCGAGCGCGTCCTCCACGCGCTCGCGCGGCTCGGGGCGCTCGGGCACCCGCGCTTCGAGGCGATCGGACATCGACGGGATCCGGACAAGTTCGACGGGGCGGAAATCGGCGAGCCGCGATTCTACGGCAACTCCGCCGACGGCATCCGCGCGAGGATGATCCCGATCTTGCGGTTCAATCCAGGCGCGCCCTGGTGGTACTCGTAGAAGCGCGGATTGGGTGCCATCGCGGCCAGCCGAGCCGCCTGCGCAGGGTCGAGGCGCGAGGCCGGGATGCCGAAATAATGGTGCGCCGCCGCCTCGGCGCCGAAGATGCCGTTGCCCCATTCGATGACGTTCAGATAGAGCTCGAAGATGCGGCGCTTGTCGAGCATGGTCTCGAGCATCACCGTGATCACCGCCTCCTCGCCCTTGCGCAACCAGGTTCTCGACCCGGAAAGGAACAGGTTCTTCGCAAGCTGCTGCGAAATCGTCGATCCGCCGGCGACGATGTGCCCGCGCTTCTCGTTCTTTTCCAGCGCCAGCGCGATGCCGTCCCAGTCGAAACCCTCGTGTTCGATGAACCTGGCGTCCTCGGCGGCGATCATCGCCCGCTTGAGCGGCGTGGCGATGCGCGCGTAGGGAACGAAGCGATACTGAAGGGTCGCGCGCGGGTTCTTCGCGCGCAGCGCGACGAGCCTCTCAGCCATGAACGCCGTCTCGTGCGGGGGGTGGTCGCGCCACCACCAGATCATCGCGGCGAAATACGCGTGCAGGACGACGAGCGCCGCGATCGCGACCCACAGCGCGTAGACCGCGAGCCGCCGCAGGCGCTTCACGGCCTACTCGCCGTGCAGTTCATCGCCCCGGGCGAAGGTCCACGTGCGCGTGATGTACAGGATGTCGGTGTCCCGGCGGATGTTCTCGGGAAACGGCGCGTAGGGCGCCGCCATCTCGACGATCCTGACGGCCGCCGCGTCGAGGATGCGCTCCCCGGACGAGTGGTTCACCTTGACGCTGTCGAGGCTGCCGTCGGAGCGTATCGCGACCGTCAGCACCAGGCTTCCGTAGAGCTTGTTCTCCCGCGCCGCTTCCGGGTAGTTGAGGTTGCCGATGCGCTCGACCTTCATCCGCCAGTCCTCGACATAGCGCGCAAAGCGGTATTCGGTCGCGCGCGCGCCGACGTAGCGGCGCTTCGGACGCTTCTGGTAGGCGTCCATGTCCCTCGCGATCTGTGCCTCGAGGCGCATCGCCTCGAGGGTCTTCTGCATCAGCTCGTTCGCCGTCGGCGACTCGGTGGGCGCGGCAGCGTCGACCGGCTTGGGCTCGGGCGCCGGCACCGACACGGACGCCGTGCGCTGGGTCAGCATTTCCCGGGTCGTGTTCTCGGGCGCCGGGGCCGGGGCGGCCGCGACTTCGACGTTGTGCTGCGGCTGCTCGCGCGGCAGAACCGGCAGCGGCGATTTGGCACGGCGCTTCTGGTCGGTGTTGCCGCCGCCGTCGAGGTTCGCCTGCGCGAGGATGTCGGCCTTGGTCGGCCGGGTCTGCGACTTGGCGTTGACCAACGCGACCTCCAGCGCAGGCCCTTTGTCCTTGAAGCGGCTGAAATCGAACGGGCTGAAATGGACGGCGAGCACGATCGCGTGGACGGCGATCGAGGCGACGAGCGCGATCATCGCAACCTTGCCGTAACGCGCCGCCACGAGCGACTCCGGCGGAATGCGCGCCGGAGGCAAAGCACCGGCGTAGGCAAGCTGACCCTTCCTGCCGGCGGGCGTCCGTGCAGCCTGCGGCTGCGCCGGCGCCCGCCTGGGCGCCGACGCGCCGGACGCAGCAGCGGAAGACCCGGAATCTGGGACGCGGCGGGGCAAGATGGTCAAGGCAGCCTGGGCGCGGGACCCGGGCATTGTAGCCTGCTCATGCCGGCGTCATAACCCCTGCGGGGGCCGCCGATCAGGCCGCGGGGCCCGCGTAGCGGCATTCCATGCCCGGCTGCAGCAAGTCGACGCGCAGGATCGCCACGCGCACCCGCGTATCGGGCGCGGCCGCGGGCAGCTCCGGGAGCCTCGTGACGATCGGCAGGCGATCGAAGCGGACCAGGTTGTCGCGCACGACGGTCGCCGTGCATTCGCCGACGCCTTCCTGCAGCAGCCAGCGGAGGCACCAGTAATGCTCCATCCGGTCCTGCATCTCGGCGTACTGCGAATACGTCCCCTCGAAGTCGGCGAGCGCGGCATGGAGCTCGGCGTCGTTGTCGGCGTACGGGGGCGGCGTTCCCTGCACGACCGCGAGCAACTGGCGCTGGTTGACGAGATCGCTGTAGCGCCGCAATGGCGAGCTCGCCCACAGGTAATGCGAGAGCCCAAGGCCCTGGTGCTCTCCCGGACGCGTGCTCATCTTCACCTTGCCCCCGCCCTGCACGCGATACATTCCCGGCGCACCGGCATCGGCGATGCGCCGTCCCCAGGCATGGTTGACGTGGATCATCAGCTCGGCAACCAGCCGGTCCAGCGGATTGCCGCGCGTTCGCGGGACGATGGCCACGCGTCCCGGCTCGCCCGCAGACTCGCCTTGCCAGTCGACATCGAAGCTGTAGTCGATCCGCGCCGGATCGACCTTGCCGCGCGCCGCGTACAGACGCATCGCGAATCGCCACAGCGCGCGCAGCTCGGCAGTCCAGCGGGGCTCGCCGGGAGCGGGCACATCGGTGGCGAATGCTTCGCTCAGCGCATCGAGGCGGAGGTTCGCTGCGACCGGGACGCGCTCGAGCACCGTGCGCTGCGCGATCGTCGTGCCGTCCGGCGCCGCCTCGACGTACAGCGACAGCGCCGGGGGGGTCGTGCCCTCGGCGAGCGAGAAAGCAGCGACGGCGGCATCGGGGAGCATCGTCAGCTTGCGCCCCGGCATGTAAACGGTGGAAAGCCGCGCTCGCGCGATGCCGTCGAGCGGCGTGGCGCGGGCGATGGTCAGGGCGGGGCATGCGATGTGGATGCCGATCTCGACATTGCCGTTGGCGAGCGTCCGCACCGAGAATGCATCGTCGATCTCGGTGGTCGCCGCATCGTCGATCGAGAACGCCTCGACCTGCGCGACCGGCAGTTCGGGAGGCGTCGGCAATTCGCCCCACGGCGGAAACGCGAGGCCGGAGGGAAACGACTCGACGACGAAGCGCTTGAAGTGGTAGTCGTGGGTAGACGGAATCGCGCCGCAGGCCGCGAGCAACTGCACCGGATTCGATTTCTGCGCCTCGCACGCCGCGTTGAGCGCCTTCCATTCGGGAGAGTTCTTGTCCGGACGATAGAGCAGCATGTCGAGCTTCGCCGCGAGACCTTCGGGGAGCCGTCCTGCGGCGAGCTCGCCGGCCCAGGCGGCAACGTCGCGCGCCTCGCGCTCCTTGCGCGCCACCGACGCGAGCGCGGCCTTCAGCGCCTCGGGGGGCGCCTTGCGATACCGCCCGCGGCCCTTCCGATAGAAGTACATCGGCGCCGCGGAAAGCGCGAGGGCGACGGCGGCCGATTCGGCGGCGGCGGGCGTCCCCCCGAAATACTCGTGCGCGAGCTCGTCGAAGCCGAACTCGCCCTCGACCGACACTTCCCACAGGAAATTGGTGTCGATGCCGGCGACGAGCTCGTGCGCGCGCACCATCGCCTCGGCAGGCGAAGGCGCGGCGAAGCGAAGCAGGACGTGGGCCGCCTTGATCTTCTGGCGCTTGCCCGACGCCGCTTCGACCTGCAGCGACGCGTCGTTGTCGGCGAGCAGCGTGCCGGCCTTCAACTGCCCGTCGTCTTCGAACAACACGTTCATGAAAGGGCGCCGGCAGCGGCGTCACGCGAAAGGGGCGCAATTATAGCCGCGCGGTCGCCGCCGCCGGTTCCGCGGCGCCGACAACGACCGAAGGCGCGGCGCGCCCGTCACTGCCAGGTGCCTGCGGGTGGCGGTCCTGCGCGGGGCCACGCGACGTAGAATGCCCGGTTCGACGACACGGGAGCGCGCAATGGAATACAAGCGGTTGGGAAGGAGCGGCCTCGAGGTATCGGTCGTATGCCTCGGGACGATGATGTTCGGCGACCGGACCGGTGACGCCGAGGCCGGCGAAATCGTCGCGCAGGCATTCGACGCGGGCGTCAACTTCATCGATACCGCGGACGTCTACGCCGAAGGCGCATCCGAGACCATCACCGGGGCCGCGATCCGGGCGAATCGTGCACGCTGGATAGTCGCGACCAAGGTCGCCAACGCGTTCAGCGGCAACGGTAACGAGAGGCCGCACACGGGCGGACTGTCGCGGCGCTGGATGTTCCAGGCCTGCGATGCGAGCCTCGCGCGCCTTCGCACCGACTGGATCGACATCTATTACCTGCACCGCGACGATCCGCAGACGCCGCTCGCCGAAACCGTCGCGGCGATCGGCGACCTGATGCGCGCGGGCAAGATCCGCTATTTCGGCCTCTCGAACTACCGCGGCTGGCGCATCGCTGAGATCATGCGCCTTTGCGAGCGCATGTCGGTGACCCCGCCCGTCGTTTGCCAGCCGTACTACAACCTGCTGAACCGGATGCCTGAGGTCGAGATCCTCCCGGCCTGCGACCACTACGGCATCGGCGTCGCGACGTATTCGCCGATGGCCCGCGGCGTGCTGACGGGAAAGTACACGACCGGCGCGGTGCCGTCCGATTCGCGCGCGGCGCGCAAGGACACCCGGATGATGCAGACCGAGTTCCGCGAGGAATCCTTCGCGGTCGCCGACACGCTGAAGGCCCACGCGGAGAAGACCGGGCGCACGCCGACGCAGTTCGCGCTCGCGTGGCTGTGGGCGAACCGGGTCGTCAGCTCGGTCATCGCCGGCCCGCGGACGATCGCGCAATGGCAGGACTACATCGGCGCGCTGGGCACGGCGTGGACCGACACGGACGAGGCGCTCGTCGACTCGCTGGTCGTGCCCGGGCATGCGTCGACGCCGGGCTACAACGATCCCGCCTATCCGTTCCACGGGCGCCGCCGCGCCTGAGTCCTCGGCACGCGCCGCTGCGCCGGGACCCCCAAGCCGGCGTTAGCGCACATCGATCGCACAGGCGCGCCTCGCCGGAGGCCCTTGGCGCGAATCGGCCGCGGAGGCGGCCGGCGCGCCTGCGACGCTCAGCCCGCCGCAAAATCCGAGGACTGCAGCACGATCGGCTTGCCATGCGGCGTGCGATCGGCGGCGTGGTCCCATGCATCCCGGTAGCGCGCGAGCTCCGCGCCAGAGCTGATCCCCTTGCGTGCTACCAGCGACTCCAGCGCGCGCAGCCAGTGCCGGTAATAGGTGTCGCCGAGGTCGGCATCGCCCCGGCGCTGCGCGGAGGCAATCTCGGCGGCGAGCGCATCGGCCCATTCGGGCCAGGTGAAAGCTCCGCGCTGGTACAGCGTCACGGCGATCGCGAATGCATGCGCTTCCCAGGGTTCGCGAAACGCCGGCGCCTCGTCACGGGCGGAGGGCGCCGAGACGGTGGAAGGATCGGCGCTCATTCGGCTTCCAGATAGGGTTCCCAGGCGTCGATCGAGATCGTGACGCCGCGTGCCGTCGCGTCGGCCCACAGCTCGACACCGTCGAAGGCGACGGTGTAGAGCCATTGCGGCTGCTCACCGTCGCCCCGCGCGTGGGCATCGGCGAAGACATGCATGCCGTGCAGACGCTCGATCGAGCCGCGCTTGCGCCACGCATACGAGGGCAGTCGCGTGTGATGGGGAAACGGTCCGTCGCGCATCCGCACCCGCTGGCCGACGGAAAAACGCGCGGACGCGCTCGCCGGCCGCAGCGTGGGCGCGCCCGTGGCGAGCACGCGCGTCACATCGGCTGCCGCAAGCACGCGCGCAATCGGGGACGCGGGCCGCAGCGAATGTCCCGCTGCGATCTCGTCGGGCAGCACGAGTCCGCGCTCCCGCAGCAGCTTCTCGAGCGCTGCAATCCAGATCCGGTAGTAGCTCAGCTCGGCGTAATCCGGCAACGTCTCGCGGGCGGCCCGGCTCATGTCGATGTTCCACGCGCCGGTCGCGCCCATCGCGAGCGTCAGCGCGAGCGCCCTCGGCTCCCAGGCGCCGTGGAACAGCTCGCCTTCGGGCTCGGGAACGATCGTCCCGCAGCCGGGCTTGCCGCCCAGGTCGGCATGGCTGGCGTAGATCACCGCGCAGGCGCCAGCGCGAGTCCGGTACCGATCATCGAATCGCGCGTCACGAGCGCGGCGAGGGCTTCCTCGTCGAGTCCTTCGCTGCCGGCGGGCCGTTGCGGTATCACCAGGTATCGAACCTCCGCGGTCGAGTCCAGGACGCGGATCTCGGTGCCTTCGGGCAGCGTGACGCCGAACTCCCCGAGCACGCCGCGCGGATCCCGTACCACGCGCGACCGGTACGGCGCGCTCTTGTACCAGGTCGGCGGCAGGCCGAGCACGGGCCAGGGGTAGCAGCTGCACAGCGTGCAGGCCACGAGGTGGTGACGCGACGGCGTGTTCTCGACGGCGATCATGTGCTCGCCCTGCCGCCCCGCAAAGCCGAGCGACGCGATCGCCGCCGTCGCGTCGCGCAGCAGCCATTCGCGAAACGCGGGGTCCGTCCAGGCGCGGGCGACGACCTTCGCGCCGTTGCGCGGGCCGACTTTCGTCTGGTAGGTGTCGATCAGCGCGTCGA
>DAHUXO010000137.1 GCA_027307095.1 Betaproteobacteria bacterium
AGGTCGCAAACCGCCATGCCGACATCGTCGGCGAGGTCGAAGCCGCGGTTGCGGCCGGCGACGTCGTCGTCGTCGGAATGGCCCAGAATCCGCATTGCAGGCGTGCGCGCAGCGTGCTCGACAGGGCCGGGGTCCCCTATCGGTACCTCGAGTACGGCAGCTACCTCGGCCAGTGGCGCCGGCGCAATGCCCTCAAGATGTGGACGGGCTGGCCGACGTTTCCGATGGTGTTCGTCAAGGGCGTCCTCGTCGGCGGCGCGAGCGATGTTGCGCGGTTGATCGCAAATGGCGAATTGCAGCGGATGCTGTCGACGCCTGCGTGATCCGGCGATCTCGGCCGGTGTCGCTGCCGCGTCGCTTGCAAGGCGCGGCAACGAAGCACGCGGCGCAGGTACACTCGCCCTGTTGCGCAACGCACGACGAGGTGAATGGTGGAAAAGCGAACGCTGGGGCAGGGGCTCGAAGTATCGGCGCTGGGGCTGGGCTGCATGGGCATGTCGGACTTCTACGGAGGACGCGACGATGCCGAGGCAACCGCGACGATTCATCGCGCAATCGACCTCGGCGTCACGTTCTTCGACACTGCAGACATGTACGGTGGCGGGCGCAACGAGGAGCTGCTCGGCAAGGCGATCCGTGGCCGACGCTCGCAGCTGATCATCGCCACCAAGTTCGGCAACGAGCGCAATCCGGACGGAACCTTCAAGGGCGCCAACGGCAAGCCCGAATACCTGCGCCGATGCTGCGAGGCGAGCCTCACGCGGCTTGGCGTCGACGTCATCGACCTCTATTACCAGCACCGGGTCGATCCCGACACGCCGATCGAGGACACGGTCGGCGCGATGTCCGATCTGGTGCGCGAAGGCAAGCTGCGCTGGCTCGGTCTGTCCGAAGCCGCACCGCAGACCATCCGTCGCGCCCACGCGGTGCATCCGATTGCCGCGTTGCAGTCCGAATATTCACTGTGGAGCCGCGAGCCTGAAGACGTGATCCTGCCGACCCTGCGTGAACTCGGCATCGGCTTCGTGCCGTACAGCCCGCTGGGCCGCGGGTTCCTGACCGGGCAGATCAAGCGGATCGAGGATCTCGAGGCGGACGACTACCGACGCCACTCGCCGCGCTTCCAGGGTGAGAACTTCCGGAAGAACCTGCATTTGGTCGACGAGATCAATTCGATCGCGTCCGACAAGGGTTGCGCCCCGGCGCAATTGGCGCTGGCCTGGGTGCTGGCGCAGGGACACGACATCGTCCCGATCCCGGGAACCAAGAAGCGGAAATATCTCGAGGAGAACGTGCGCGCGCTCGAGGTCGAGCTCACCGCCAACGATCTCGCGCGCATCGATCGCGTGATCCCGCCCGGCGCCGCTTCCGGCGATCGCTACGCACCCGCCGCACTGCGGGCGGTCAATCGCTGAGCGAACGCGCTTCCAGCCGCGTTGCGGTCCCGATCAGGCCGCCGGAACGCCGGCGGCCGCGACAAGCGCCTCGAGCTCGATCGACTCGTCGAGACTGCCGTTCAGCCGGTCGAGCGCGGGCGCAATACTTGCGGACAGCGCGTGGCGCGCTACTTCAATTGCTCGAGCGTCACCTCGTAGACCTTGCGGGCCGCGTCGTATTTGACGCTGTAGGCCGAAGGATAGGCACCCGGCTTGGTGTAGGACGCGGGCCGCGCCAGCGGGGCGGAAAACGACGGCTTCGACTTGAGGTACGCCAGCGTGGCCATCGGCTCGACGAAGGTCTGCCGCTTGTCGTAGTAGCCGTAGATGAACGTCGCCGTGAACGGCTTGCCGTGGAATTCGGGCGACGCCGGGTCGATCGCGTGCACGCCCATCTGGGGAACCGCCGTGCCGGGCGGCAGGATGTAGCCGGCGGGCATCAGTTCGGCAGGCGGCTGCTGGCTCGGGTCGCCCGAAGCGTTTTCGTCCTTGAACGCCACCTTCATCTGCTCAGCCTGGCTCACGAGGTAGAAATGGAAATCGAAATGCGGCACGTCGTAGACGTGCGACGGCGGATGACCGGTGGACTCCCAGTTGATGACGACGTGGTCGACGACGGTCTTCGGCCCCTTCGCGGGCATCGGCAGGGCATAGGGGAAATCGGGGTCGCCACCTTTGGCCGCCTTGGGCAAGCCCTCAAGCATGCCCGGCGTGAAGACGACGCCGATCGACGCCGCCTTGCCGGCCGCGTCGCTGCGGACGACCGTATGCGCCGTGCCATGTCCGATGCGCACTGCCTTGCCCACGTAAGTCGCGGGCTTGCCCTGGGCAAACGCCGGTCCCGCGATCAGCGCACCGGCGAGCGTCGCAAGAACGAGGAATGGGCTCCAGCGAGCCCGCATGCACGTACGAATCATTTTTCGCTCCCCCTTTTGGGCCCGGTCGAGCCGGGCGTCGTGCCGGAACACCCCACTGCGTGGAGCCCGGCGTTTTCAGCGCCCGCGATAGTCGCATAACTTCGCCGCATTTGCACCACCGAACCAATCGCGCCCATCGAGTGACGGCAAGGGGTCCGGCGCCCCGCGACGACAACGGGGGAGCGGCGATGATTACGCGGTCGAACGGCATGCGGGGACGGGGCCGGCCAGGTGATCGGCGGGAGGACGGCCCCGTCCCTTCGACGCGGATCCCGTCGGACTTGGCATCGTCGCTTGTAGAATGCGTGAAACCATCGACTGCCGAAGATCAATCGCAATGAAGACCGAAATCGCGCAACCTTCGATGCCCAATGGGCCCATCGAGGGCCCCAGCGCGTGGTACGGCCGCGAACTCGCGAAGCGCGATGACTGGATCTTCAGGCTCGACCGATCGGACCAGGCGGAAATCGACCGCGCGGTGGCTTCATTTTCCGCATCCGGCAGGCCGCTTTCACAGATCTCGGCAGAGACGTTTCCGCTCCCGAACCTCGGCTTGCGGCTGAACGGTGTGTTGCAGGAACTGCTCGAAGGTCGCGGGTTCGTACTGGTTCGTGGACTCGACGTGGAATCCTGCAGTCCCGAGCAAGCCGCCATCGCTTACATGGGCGTCGGTTGCTACTTCGGGCACCCGAGATCGCAGAACGCCAAGGGCCACCTGCTCGGGCACGTCAAGGACCTTGGACTGGACATCTCCGATCCGACCGTCCGGTATTACCAGACCAGCCGCCGACTCGACTACCACACGGATTCGGTCGACATCGTCGGACTGCTGTGCCTGAAGACCGCAAGAGCAGGAGGCGAGAGCTTCATCGCGTCGTCGGTCACCTGTCACAACGAAATCCTCGAGCGCCGGCCGGATCTACTACCGCTGTTGTTCGAGCCGTTTCCAACGGATCGCCGCGGAGAGGTTCCCGAGAGGATGCTTCCGTGGTTCGACATCCCCGTGTTCAACTGGTACGAAGGGAAGCTCTCGACGATCTACGTCAGGCAGTACATCGAATCGGCCCAGGCCAATTATCCGGAGGCCAGGCGCCTGACCCGGGAGCACCGGGATGCACTGGACCTGCTCACCACGCTGGTCAACGACCCGGAAATCCATCTGCCGATGCAATTCGCCCCTGGCGACATGCAGTTCCTGCACAACCATCAGATCCTCCATTCCCGCAACGACTTCGTGAACTGGCCAGAGCCCGAACGTCATCGTCATCTGCTACGCCTCTGGCTTTGTCCCGCGAACGGTCGTCCACTGCCCAAGGTATTCGAGCCCCGTTACGGAAGCGTCACGCCCGGCGATCGGGGAGGGATCATCGTCGGGGATACCCGCTTCAAAGTGCCGCTGGAGGCCGAGTAGGCATGGCCCGGATCACCCTCAAGGTCACGAAGCCGGTCGATCCGACCGCGCTGCCGAAGGCCCCGAGCTCGCGCGCCAGGCGTGCACAGCGCGGCAGACCGCTGCCGAAGGCGCCTGCATCGACGCTCGCGGCTCCGACTTCCGAAGCGCCTCCAGCTGCGACCGCGCGCAGGGGGTCGACGCCGCCCCAGGCGAACACGGGTCTCCACAAGCCGCCCGCCGACGCTTCGCGGCGAAGGCGCACCGCCTCGGGCACGGCGCAATCGGCCCCGTCGCACGGCGAGCGGCGCTCACCGTCGTCCCGCGCGAAGCCCACGTCGGCGGCAACTTCGCCGCCGCGGGCCCCGCGCGCCACGCCGACGCCCGCAGCGACGCGTCCCCCGCGTCACGAAAATCCCGATGATCCCCGCCTTTCGAAACGGATGAGCGAGCTGGGCCTGTGTTCGCGGCGTGAAGCCGACGACTGGATCGAGAACGGGTGGGTGAAAGTCGACGGCAAGGTCGTCACCACGCTCGGCGTGCGCGTTTCGCCGCACGCGCGCATCGACATCGATCCGGCGGCGGCGCAGCATCAGAGCGAGCAGGTGACGATCCTGCTCAACAAGCCGATCGGCTACGTCTCCGGCCAGGCCGAGGACAGCTATCAGCCCGCGATGGTGCTGATCAAGCCGGAGAACCGCTGGCCCGAGGATCCATCCCCGACCCGGTTCAAGCTCGGACACCTGCGGGGGCTCGCGCCCGCAGGGCGGCTGGACATCGACTCGACCGGGCTCATGGTATTCACGCAGGATGGTCGCATCGCCAGGCAGCTGATCGGCCGTGACTCGGCCGTCGAGAAGGAATACCTGGTGCGTGTCGAAGGGACGCTGTCCGACAAAGGGATGAAGCTGCTGCAGCACGGCCTGGAGCTCGACGGCGTCCAGCTCAAGCCTGCGCGCGTGTCGTGGCAGAACGAGCACCAGCTGCGCTTCGTGCTGCGCGAAGGCCGCAAGCGCCAGATCCGACGCATGTGCGAACTGGTCGGCCTCACGGTGACCGGCCTGAAGCGTGTGCGCAGCGGGAGCGTCCCGCTGGGCCCATTGCCGGTGGGGCAGTGGCGCTACCTGCGGCGCGACGAGAAGTTCTGAAAGCAGCGCGCGCAGCCTTCGTTCCCTGCGTCGCCACATCGGATTTCACTGGAGCACGAACTTGACCGAACTTGAACGCTTGCGCGAGCAGTTGCGGGATTTCGCCGCCGCGCGCGATTGGAACCAGTTTCATTCGCCCAAGAACCTCGCGATGGCACTGTCGGCGGAGGCGGGCGAGCTGCTCGAGATCTTTCAATGGCTCACCGAAGAGCAGAGCCGCAGTCTCACGCCCGAGGCGCAAGCGGCGGCAAGCGACGAGATTGCGGACGTGCTCCTGTACCTGATCCGGCTGAGTGACCGATTGGGCATCGATCCGATCGCCGCGGCCAAGCGCAAGATCGCCGCCAATGCCGAGAAATATCCGGTGGACAAGGCGCGCGGAACCAGCAGGAAATACACCGAGCTCTAGCGTGCAGACGCACCCGGTCGTTTACTGGACCGAGGGCGACGAGACGCGCTCGGCGCGCTGGCGCTCGGAGCGCGGGGCACCGCCCCCGAAGCGCGTGGTCATCGCCGATGACCGGATGACGGCCGACGACGCGTACGGTCTCGCGTGCCAGGGCACTGCGCTTCTGTGGCGGGGTGATTTCCAGAATGCGCGACAGATGCTGATTGCGCTGGCGAGCCGCGCCGACCGCCAGTCCCGCAGACCCAAGAAATCGGCTGCATTCCCGGCACGCATATCGGGCGCATCCCCGGTCCCCGCATTGCCCGTCGAAGCCTTCAATCTCCATCGCCAGGCCAGGTCGCAGCGTGCGCGCACATTGGGCATGCTCGTGCTGGAGCTCGACGAGAACTACGGCCTCGGGCTGCGACGCGCACCCGATGTCCACCAAGCGTGTGCGGAAGTCTACGGCCCGGGAGCAGGACGCTCGGTCCTCTCGCTGCGCGAGCTGCTGGGTTTGATCGGCGCGCACGAGTGGCGCGTCAAGGGGATGGAAATCCCGGCGATCGGTGGCCGGATCCATCCGCACTACGGGGTGTTCACGCCAATTCGCCGCGAATACGTCGATCTGGTCGCCAAGGCACCACTGCCGGCCTCGTGGTCATCGTCCAGCGTGGCATTCGACATCGGCACCGGGACGGGTGTGCTCGCCGCGGTGCTCGCGCGACGAGGCGTGAGGCGGGTGGTCGCCACCGACCGGGATCCCCGCGCACTCGCCTGTGCCCGCGAGAACCTCGAGCGCCTCGGCTTGGCGAACCAGGTGGAAGTCGTGGAGGCGGATCTGTTTCCCGAAGGTCGGGCCGCGCTCGTCGTATGCAACCCGCCGTGGGTCCCCGCGCGTCCAAGCTCGCCCCTCGAGCACGGGATCTTCGACCCCGAGAGCCGCATGCTGCGCGCATTCCTGGCTGCGCTTCCCGCGCACCTCGAGCCGGCGGGCGAGGGCTGGCTGATCCTGTCGGACCTCGCAGAGCATCTGGGCCTGCGGCCGCGATCGGAACTCGTCGCGATGTTCGACACGGCGGGATTGAAGGTCGTCGATCGAATCGATGCGCGGCCGACACATCCCAAGGCGTCCGACGAAGCCGACGCGCTCCACGCGGCACGCGCCGCCGAGGTGACGTCGCTCTGGCGCCTGGCTGCACGCTGAGTCGACGGCAGCACCACCGTGCGTGATGCATACCGGATTGCGTGCCCTGCAGCGGCGCGCTCACTTGGCGGCTGATCTGGCCTTCAGGACCCGGAGCTCCACCGAGACCGACGTTGTGCCATCGGTGACCAGAACATGCCCATCCTGGATCGTGACCTGCAACTCCATTGACCGGCCGGCGAATTGGACCAGCGCGCGGCTTGCCTCCTGGGGCACTTCGGTCACGGCGAGCCGCTCCTGGCGATCCAGCTTGTCGCGCGCGCCTTGCCACCACAGATCCACCGCCCGACCGCCATACGCGAGGATGTAAACCTCGCGCGCACGCCCGCAGGCCTTGCGCACTTCCCGCTCGTCCGGCAAACCGACCTCGATCCACTGCTCGATCGCGCCGGTCAGGTCGCTGCGCCACAGGTCGGGCTCGTCCTCGGCGCTCAGTCCCCGGCCGAACGCGAGGGTGTCGCCGGCGTGCAACGCGAATGCGAGCAACCGGACCATCATGCGTTCGTCGGTCTCGGAAGGGTGCCGCGCGACCGTCAGCGCATGGTCACCGTAGTAGCCGCGGTCGATGTCGGCGACGGAAAGGGTGGCTTTGCAGATCGTCGCCTTGAGGGCCATGCGCGGAGTGTAGCGGCAGGACGCAACCGGCCGCGCGCAGCCGACGAGCCCTGCGGACACGCCGATGTGCCGCAGGGCGCAGATTGACATCGGCGCGGTTGTTGTCCAAGAGTTGATGCGATCGCCCGTGAAGGACCTATTCGCAAGTTGACATAATATCAATTATACGCACCGCTGGATTGGAGCAACGCCCGGCGCAGCAGGCAAACCCACGCCTCAGCTGCCGGCGCCCTCCGACCGATGACCCCCACGGCTGACACTGTGGCGCACTCGGCGGCGGCGCTGTCGTCCGCTTCCGCGAGCCTCGAATCCAGCGTGACCAGCGGCGCGTCCAGCACGAGTGCCAGCTGCAGATAGGTGGCGTCGGAGGCCGACGGCGACCAGCGCTGCGCGCCACGGCCCGCTGACTTTCGCGGCCAGGCGCACGCTGGAACGTGCCGGCAACCCGCTTTCGTACCCGGCTGTCGCACGCGTGTCACATGGCCTGCACTATAATTCGAAAATACTGGAAACGTCGAAAGCCCTGGAAGATCTCCACCGTCAACGATGTCCGATCGAACCTGCAACGTCCTCTTTCTCTGCACCGGCAACTCGGCGCGCAGCATCATCGCCGAGAGCCTGCTGAACGCGGCGGGCGGCGGCCGGTTCCGGGGCTACAGCGCGGGCAGCCATCCGGGCGGCCGGGTGAATCCGCTGGTGCTCGACTACCTGGCCTCGATGAATGTCGATGCCCGCAGCGCGCGCAGCAAGTCCTGGGACGAATTCGCGCGCCCGGGCGCACCGCGCCTGGACCTGGTCATCACCGTCTGCGACCAGGCGGCGCGCGAGATGTGTCCGGTATGGCCCGGGGCGCCGGCGAAGGCGCACTGGAGCGCCCGCGACCCCGCCGCTTTCATGGACGATCCGGCCGAGGCCCGCAGGGTCGTCTGCGAGGTGTACGAGACGATGCAGCGGCGCTTCGCGCGGCTCGTCGCACTGCCTCTGGACACCCTCGACCCGCACTCGCTGCAGGCCGCGGTGCGCGCGATCGCTGCGACCCGATGAGCGAGCGCCGGGTGCTGCATCGCTGTGGACGGGGCGTCGATGAGCGGCTTTGAACGCAACCTGACGTGGTGGGTGTTCGGCTGCATCGCC
>DAHUXO010000142.1 GCA_027307095.1 Betaproteobacteria bacterium
CAGGGCTCGCTCGCCAGAAAGCGGTTCACGGTGACATCCATCAGGGCCATTCGCGGCACCATCGGCGGCGGCAACAGGACAGCGGAATCATGCGAACTGCTGGATCCCCGCGAGCAGCCAGCCCGATGAACCATCGACCGGTTTCGCGAGGTTCCACACCTCTTCGAACGCCTGCGGCATCGCGGCGCCGTCTTCGCGCAGCGAGCCGCGGAAGCGCACGCTCGCCACGTATTGTGCGCCTTCGCCTCGGACGTCGAGCACCTCGGCATCGAGCGTGACGACATCGGTCGGGACCTGCACTGCGCGCGACGCGAGATCATCCCGGATCTGCGCGAGCATCGCGGGAGTCATGACGTCCGACAGCAGCGACACGTCGCCACGGTCGTACGCACCCTGCAATCTCAGGAACTGCGCCTTCGCCTGCGCGAGGAAAGGGGCGGGCTCGAAGCCGGGCGGGTAGCGCCCGGCGGCGCCGGCTGTGTCGGCGGACGTGCCCCATGCGGCCGGGATCGCGACCTCGCTCGACGAAGCGACGTTGTCGCGCGGTGGCGTCGCAGCACCCGCCGCGGCGCGCTGCCAGGCGACGGCAGGGGCGGAGCCGCGTCCGGCCAACGCGCGCAGCAGCGCAATCGCGCCGACGACGACGAGGCCGATCAGCAGCAGGCTGCCGAGACCTTCGGAGAGGCCGAGGTGGCTGAACAGCGCCGCGAGTCCCAGCCCGGCGGCCAGACCCGCGATCGGTCCGAGCCATCGCGATGCGCCCGTGGGCGATGCTGCACCGGCGCCCGGCGCGGCCGGTGACCGCGATGCGGACGCGGCGGGAGTGGCGGGCATCACCGGATCGGCGGCGGGCCCCGTCACCGCGGACCCTGCCGACGGCGCGCTGCGTGCAGTCGGTGGAGCGAAGCTGCGCTGCATGCCCATGCTCCGGCCGCCGCCGAGGCGGGCGGCGTCGGCGACATCGGCGTGAATCATGGCGAACGCGGTTGCGGCAGCCAGGACGACGGCATGGACAGTTCTCACGAATTTCCTCCGTAACGGAACCGGCATCGGACCGATGCCGTCGGGCGCAGGGTCCGGTCCTGCGTGGCGGTTCGCGAGCCACGTAGATGCGGGTGCGCCGAGCAGAACGCAATCGTGCTCGTGCCCACGCAATCGCGCAAATGGAACTGCGTAGGGGAAACCCCGGCCCTGCTACCAGACGCGTCCGACGTGCAGCGCGACGGCTCCGGCCGCGAGATTGTGGTAATCGACGCGATCGAAGCCGGCATGCTCCATCATCGACTTCAGCTCCTCCTGGTCGGGATGGACGCGAATCGATTCGGCGAGGTAGCGGTAGCTCGCCTCGTCGTTGGCGATGATGCGGCCCAGTCGCGGCAGCACGTTGAAGCTGTACCAGTCGTAGGCGCGCGCAAGAGGCGGCGCGATCCGCGAGAATTCGAGCACCAGCGCGACGCCGCCCGGGAGCAGCACGCGGCACATCTCGGCGAGCGCACGCTCCTTGCGCGTCACGTTGCGCAGTCCGAAGCCGATCGACACGCAGTCGAAGCTCCGGTCGCGAAACGGCAGTGCCTCGGCGTCGCACTGGACGGTGGGCAGCAGCAGGCCCGCGTCGAGCAGCTTGTCGCGCCCGGCGGCGAGCATCGCGCCGTTGATGTCGGTGTGCACGACAACGCCTCGCGGTCCCGCGCGTTGCGCGAACCTGCGCGCGAGATCGCCGGTGCCGCCTGCGAGGTCCAGCACCCGCGACCCCGGCCGCACGCCCGAGATCCCGACCGCAAAGCGCTTCCATGCGCGATGCAGTCCCGCCGACATCAGGTCGTTCATCAGGTCGTACTTGCCGGCGACCGAATCGAAGACGCCGCGTACCCGGCGCGTCTTTTCATCGGGCGCGACCTGCTCGTAGCCGAAATTCGTGGTCTCGCTCATCGCAGGATCGCCGATCGGGTGCCGGACATCGAGCCTACGGCGCCGGCCTGTCGGGGACCGCGGGATCGCGGCTCGCGCCGGCGGCAGCGAGCCGCTCGAGATACCGCTGCCACATTGCGTCCTGTCGCTCGCCCAGGTCGTAGAGGTAGTCCCAGGAATAGATCCCGGTGTCGTGGCCGTCGGAGAAGGTCGGCCGCAGCGCGTAGTGACCGATCGGCTCGACGGTCGTGATCGTCACGTCGCGCTTGCCCGTCTGCAGCGTCTCCTGCCCGGGACCGTGGCCGCGCACCTCCGCCGACGGTGAATGGACGCGGAGGAATTCGTAGGGCAGGCGGAAGCTGCGCCCGTTCGCGAACGCAATCTCGAAGACACGGGATGCCTGGTGCAGCTTGATCTCCGTAGGCTGCGGAGTGTGCGCGTCGAGACCGGACATGACGTTGCGCTCGTGGTGGAGTGCAAGCCTAGCACAGCCCCACGAAAAACAGGGACGTACCACGCTTTCAAACGTGGTACGTCCCCGTTTTTGGCCGTGCCCCGCCCGCGGCCCTGGGGAGTGCCTAGTTGTTGGTCTCGGGAACGATGTCGAGGTTGCCGATGCCGGAGAACATGTTGCGGTTCTTCGCTTCCTTGCCCTTGAGCTTGATCTCGAGCCGCAGGTCGTTGAGCGAATCGGCGTTGCGCAGCGCGTCCTCGTAGGTGATGAGTCCGGCTTCGTAGAGATCGAACAGCGACTGGTCGAACGTCTGCATGCCGATTTCGCGCGAGCGTTTCATCAGCTCCTTGATCCCGCCGACGTCGCCCGTGAAGATCAGGTCGGACACCAGCGGGGAATTCAGCATGATCTCGACCGCAGGCACGCGGCCGCGGCCGTCGCGGCGCGGGATCAGCCGCTGTGCCACGAACGCGCGCACGTTCAGCGACAGATCCATCAGGAGCTGAGCGCGTCGCTCCTCGGGGAAGAAGTTGATGATCCGGTCGAGCGCCTGGTTCGTGCTGTTGGCATGCAGGGTCGCGAGGCAGAGGTGACCCGTTTCCGCGAACGCGACCGCGTAATCCATCGTGTTGCGGTCGCGGATTTCGCCGATCAGGATCACGTCGGGGGCTGCGCGCAGCGAGTTCTTGAGGGCGATCTCCCAGTTCTCGGTGTCGACGCCGACTTCGCGCTGGGTGACGATGCAGTTCTTGTGCTCGTGAACGAACTCGATCGGGTCCTCGATCGTGATGATGTGTCCGTAGCTGTTCTCGTTGCGGTAGCCGAGCAGCGACGCCATCGACGTCGATTTGCCCGCGCCCGTCGCGCCGACGAACAGCATGATGCCGCGCTTGGACATGATCACGTCCTTCAGCACCGGCGGCAGGCCGAGTTCCTCGAACTTGGGGATGTCGGTGACGATCGTGCGCAGGACCATGCCGACGCGGCCCTGCTGGACGAACGCATTGACGCGGAAGCGTCCGATCGCCGGCGGGCTGATCGCGAAGTTGCACTCCTTGGTCGACTCGAACTCGGACGCCTGCTTGTCGTTCATCACGCTGCGCACGAGCTCGATCGAGTGCTGCGGCGTCAGCGCCGTCTTCGACACGGGCCCGATTTTGCCGTCGACCTTGATCGCGGGCGGGAATCCCGCGGTGATGAACAGGTCGGACCCGTTCCGCTTCACCAGCAGGTCGAGCAGGTCGTGGATGAACTTGGTGGCGTTTTCGCGTTCCATGGGCAACCTCCGGGCTCGGCGTCGCAGCAGCGTCAGGCCGCGCCGAACATTTCCTTGTTGACCGCGCGATGGCGCGCCTCGGGCGCTGACACGACGTTGCGGCGCACCAGCTCGATCAGGCATTGGTCGAGCGTCTGCATCCCCAGCGCCTGGCCGGTCTGGATCGTCGAATACATCTGCGCGACCTTGTTCTCGCGAATCAGGTTGCGAATGGCGGGTGTGCCGACCATGATCTCGTGCGCGGCGACGCGCCCCTGGCCGTCCTTGGTCTTCAGCAGCGTCTGCGAAACGACGGCGACGAGCGATTCGGACAGCATCGCGCGCACCATGTCCTTTTCGGCCGCCGGGAACACGTCGATGATCCGGTCGACCGTCTTCGCGGCCGAGCTCGTGTGCAGTGTCCCGAACACCAGGTGGCCAGTCTCGGCGGCGGTCAGCGCGAGCCGGATCGTCTCCAGGTCGCGCATTTCGCCGACGAGGATGTAGTCGGGATCCTCGCGCAGCGCAGCGCGCAGGGCATTGGGGAACGACAGCGTGTGCGGTCCGAGCTCGCGCTGGTTGATCAGGCATTTCTTGGACTCGTGCAGGAACTCGATCGGGTCCTCGATCGTGAGGATGTGGCCGAATTCGTTCTCGTTCACGTGGTTGACCATTGCGGCGAGCGTCGTCGACTTGCCCGAGCCGGTGGGTCCGGTGACCAGGATCAGGCCGCGTGGCCGGTTGGTGAGATCCGCGAAGATCTTGGGCGCGTTGAGCTCCTCGAGTGACAGCACTTTCGACGGGATGGTCCGGAACGCCGCCGCGGCGCCGCGCTGCTGGTTGAAGGCGTTGACACGGAAGCGCGCGAGGTTGGGGACCGCGAAGCTGAAGTCGCATTCGAGGAATTCCTCGTACATCTTCCGCTGCGAGTCGCTCATGATGTCGTACAC
>DAHUXO010000147.1 GCA_027307095.1 Betaproteobacteria bacterium
CCGACGCCTGGGCCTGGGCTGCCAGGTATTGCGCCTGGGCCTGGTCGAGCGCCGCCTGGCTGATGAACTTCTGCGCGGCGAGCTGCCTGCTGCGCTCGAAGCTGGCCTTCGCATTGGTGAGGTTCGCCTGCGCTTCCCGCAACTGGCTCTGGCTCGCGGCCTCCATCTGCACCGCGCTGCGCGGGTCGATCTGGACGAGCAGCTGGCCGGCCTTGACCGTGTCGCCGGCCTTGACCGGCATCGCGACCACGCGCCCAGCGACCTGCGCGGCAATCGTCGACTGGCGGACCGCCTCGACGACGCCCTCGGCCAGCGCATTGCGATCGATGTCGCGATAGGCGGCGGTCGCGCTCGCCCGGGCACCCTGCGGCGCAGCGTGCGATGCGGCACGCTGTCCGGCACCGGGGCCCGCCGCGGGCTGCCCGAAGGCGAACGCCGCGGCCCCCGCGAGCACGACCGCGGCCGCGAGGGGGGCGAGCAGGGGCGGCCGCCCGGCGACTGGCAAAGGACGCATCATCGATCTACCTGGACTTGCAGGTCTTGATCCCGAATGGAACATAGGCCGGGCACCAGCCGATCACTCCGGTCAGCAACGGGACGAATCCGATCAGGGCCCACCAGCGATGCGGCCCTTCGATGAAGAAGAACAGGCTCAGGATCACCAGCCCGGCAATGATGCGCAGGCCGCGATCGACACCGCCCACATTCGTTTCCATTTCGGTCTCCCGTTTCTGGTTGAACAGCAAATGCAGCATAGGGCCGGACGCAGCTCGAATCTGTGACCTGGATCACACAGGGGCAGCCCCGGTCCCCGGGACCGGCGCCTGTAGAATGCCGGCAGCGAAGCTTCCCTTCTTTGGACGCGCCGGCGGCGCCGCTGCCGGGCCCGACGGCATCGATGATTCCGGCAGAACCCGCGACGCCTGCCGTCGCCCTGCGCAAGCTCTTTCCCCCGCTCGCCGATGCCGCACCGGCGACGCTGACGCGGATCATCGAGCACGGCATCCACCGCAAGGTCTCCGCCGGGACCGTGCTGTTCGACGCGCACACGCCCTGCGGGGGTTTCCCGCTGGTCCTGTCGGGGGTCGTCAAGGTGCTGCAACGCTACCCGAACGGGCGCGAGATGCCGCTCTACCGGGTGAAGCCGGGCGAGAGCTGCCTGCTTTCAGGCAGCTGCCTGCTCGGGCACAGCGACTACACGGCGACCGGGATCGCCGAGACCGACGCCGAGCTCCTGATCGTGCCCCCGGCCGACTTCCATGCGCTGATGGCGAGCGACGAGGTGTTTCGCAATCACGTGCTGAGCCTGTTCGGCGAGCGCCTTGCGGCGCTGCTGTCGCTGGTCGAGGCGATCGCCTACCAGAAACTCGACCAGCGACTCGCCGCGCTGCTTCTCGCCAAGGGCGATGCGCTGCGCGCGACGCACCAGTCGCTTGCCGACGAGCTCGGCAGCGTCCGCGAGATCGTGAGCCGGCTGCTGCGGGCGTTCGAGGACAAGGGCTGGGTCGATCTCGGCCGCGAGCGAATCCGCATCATCGACCGCGCCGCACTCGCGGCGCTGGCGCGCGCCTGAAGGCGACAGTCAGGAACCGTGCAAGCTCAAAGCGACGCCAGCACGCGCTCGAGCTTCGCCCGCACCTCGGCCGCGATGCCCTCGATCTCCGGGCGCCCGACGAGATCCAGCACCGACTGCGGGTCCATGATGTCGACGAACGTCCCGCCCGCGGCATCCTGGCGCACGACGACATTGCACGGGAGCAGCGCACCGATCCGCGGCTCGGCTTCGATTGCGCGATGGGCGAGTTGCGGGTTGCAGGCGCCGAGGATCTTGTAGGGCGGCATCTGCCTGCCGAGCTTCTTCTTCATCGTCGCCGCCACGTCGATTTCGGTGAGTACGCCGAAACCTTCGGCCGCGAGCGCCTCGGTTACCTTCCGGACCGCCTCGTCATGCGACATGGCGACCGACTTGCCGAATACATAGGCCTTGGACATCCGGTGCTCCATCGAATCGGCCGGGGGATCACGCCCAGCCGAACCGCCCTAATCGTCGCCGTCTTCCATCCACCACGGTGCGTATTCGCGCAACCGCTCGCGCTGCTCCTTGGTCAGCAGCGCCTGGATCCGGTTGCCGGTCTCGACCTGCGACTTGACCATGGCGCGGTGCAACTCGTCGACCTTCTTCTGCTGGTCGGCGATCGCGTTCGGATCGGGCTTGTCGGCCAGGTACAGGCCGCGCAGCTTGAACTGCTCGGCATGCAACTGGCCGATCGTGTCCCAGTTGCTGCGACGCATGTCCTCCTGGACCTTGGCGATCTTCTCCTGCTGATCGGCACTCAGGTCGAGTCCGGCGAAGACGCGATCCGGACCATAGCCGCCGCCCCGACCGCGCATCATGCCGGGGCCCCCTCCCCACTGGGAACCGGCGCCCCGACCGCGCATCATTCCGGGTCCGCTGCCCCACTGCGCACCGCCACCCCAGCCGTGCATCATGCCGGGTCCGCCGCCCCACTGCGCACCCCCACCGTAGCCGCGCGCGTTGCCCGGACCGCCTTCGCAGCCAGGCCCATAGCTGCCCGTCCTTCCGGGGCCATCGCCCCTCATCATGCCGGGACCCGGGCCGGAGCCAGGGCCGGGCGGCGCGCCGGGACCGCCCGCGGGCTGCGCGAAGACGGTACCGGTTGCGATCGCCAGTCCCAAGGCAACCACCAACCTGTTCAATGTGCAAAGCTTCATCGCAAACCTCCGCATGCACAGTGGAAACACAAGTACCGCCAGCCTAGGTCCGCCGCGCGGCGCGACGATTGACCTGCGTCAACGGGCATGGTCAAAATGCGCGACAGGCGGCGAAAGCGCCCGGTCGAGGTCGTTGACCTCGGTCAACTTCCGCCGGCGCCCCGGTGCAACAATCGCAGCGAAATGGACAGCCTGACACTGCTCGAGTTCGCACGCGGTCCCATGCTCGTCATCGCGATCGCGGTGTTCGT
>DAHUXO010000153.1 GCA_027307095.1 Betaproteobacteria bacterium
GGCGATGACGCTGCTCGAACAGGAGGGGTTCCTCCGCACGGTGCCGCGCCGCGGCATCTTCATCGTCCGCAAGACCAGGAAGCAGATCATCGAGATGATCGAGATGTGGGCGGCACTCGAGAGCATGGCGGCGCGCCTCGCGACGATCAACGCCTCGGACGAGGACATCGGGTCGTTGCGCAAGATGTTCGACGAATTCCGCAATTCGACGCCTGCCGAGCACATCCATGAGTACTCCGATGCGAACATCGCGTTCCACCAGGCGATCATCGGCCTTTCCGGCTCCCACTTGATGGGCAAGACGATCGAGAACCTTTTCATCCATGTGCGCGCGATCCGCCGCCTGACGATCTCCCAGACCGATCGCGCGTCGCGCTCGATTGCCGACCATATGCGCATCATCGAGGCGCTGGAGCGCCGCGACACCGAACTCGCCGAGCGCCTGGTACGCCAGCATTCGCTCGACCTCGCGGCGCACGTCGAAAAATACTGCGATTTCCTGCAGTGACGCCGGACCGCAGGGAATCCGCGCCGCTGCGGCGAGTTACCGCCATTCACCGCAATCCCGGAAGGACAGCTTGTCGTCATGAATGAACGCTCGATCGTCGATACGTCGCGCATCTCCGGCCGGCGTGGTGTAAAGGGCCGGCCCAAGGGCCGCAGCGTCGACCCGCAGGCGCTTGCCGACGTGCGTGCATTGCTGGGCGACGCGCCGCGCGAGCGCTCGCTGCTGATCGAGCATCTGCACCGGATCCAGGATGCGCTGGGCTGCCTTCCGCCCGCGCACCTGGTCGCGCTGGCGCAGGAGATGAAGCTCGCGACCACCGAGGTCTACGAGGTTGCGACGTTCTATCACCATTTCGACGTCCTCGCCGACGGCGAGGCGCCTCCTCCCCCGGTCACGATCCGCGTGTGCGAGACGCTGTCGTGCCAGATGGCCGGGGCGGACGCACTGCACGACGCCCTGCTCGATGCCGCAGGTGCCGGCGTGCGCGTCCTCAAGGCGCCCTGCATCGGGCGCTGCGAGCACGCGCCTGCCGCCACCGTCGGGCGCCGGAGCGTCGACGAAGCGACGGTCGGAAAGGTGATGGCCGTCGTCGCTGCCGCAAACACCAAACCCGAGCGCCCCGACTGCGTCGATCTCGCCCGTTACCGTGCTGCCGGAGGCTATCGCACCCTCGCCGGCTGCGTCGGCGGAGAGCGCAGCGCCGACACCGTGATCAAGGAGCTCGAGAACTCCGCGCTGCGCGGCCTGGGCGGCGCTGGATTCCCGGCGGGGCGCAAGTGGCGCATCGTGCGCGCCGAGCCCGCCCCGCGACTGATGGCTGTCAACATCGACGAGGGCGAGCCGGGGACGTTCAAGGACCGGCACTACCTCGAACGCGACCCGCACCGCTTTCTCGAGGGCATGCTGATCGCCGCGTGGGCGGTCGGCATCGACGCGATCTATGTCTACCTGCGGGACGAATACGCGGCCTGCCGCGAGTTGCTGGAACGCGAGCTCGCCGCGCTGAAAGCCGATCCGCCCTGCACATTGCCGAGGATCGAGCTGCGCCGCGGCGCCGGCGCGTACATCTGCGGCGAGGAATCGGCGATGATCGAATCGATCGAGGGCAAGCGCGGCATGCCGCGGCTGCGCCCGCCGTACGTCGCGCAGGTCGGGCTGTTCGGACGCCCGACGCTCGAGCACAACATGGAGACGCTGTACTGGATCCGCGACATCCTCGAGCGCGGTGCGGAATGGTTCGCCGGCCAGGGCCGGCACGGCCGCAAAGGCCTGCGCTCGTTCTCGGTGTCGGGCCGCGTCGCGAAGCCCGGCGTGCATCTGGCGCCTGCGGGCATCACGGCACGCGAGCTGATCGACGAATACTGCGGCGGCATGCTTCCCGGCCACGAGTTCTACGGCTATCTCCCGGGCGGGGCCTCGGGCGGCATCCTCCCCGCGGCCATGGGCGACATCCCGCTCGATTTCGACACGCTGCAACCGCACGGCTGCTTCATCGGCTCGGCGGCGGTGATCATCCTGTCGCAGCGCGACCGGGCGCGCGACGCGGCGCTCAACCTGATGCGGTTCTTCGCCGACGAATCCTGCGGGCAATGCACGCCCTGTCGTGTCGGCACCGTGAAAGCGGTCGCGCTGATGGAGCGCCCGACCTGGGACAAGCCGCTGCTCGACGACCTCGCGCAGGCGATGGCCGACGCCTCGATCTGCGGTCTCGGGCAGGCCGCCCCCAATCCCCTCGCCTGCGTGTTCAAGTATTTTCCGCAGGAGCTGGAGTCGAACGCATGAACGCACCCCACGAAGCCGTCGCCCTTCAACAAGCCGTTCCCTTTCTGCTGAACGGCACCGAGATCGAGGCGCGACCCGGCGAGACGATCCTCGAAGCCGCCGATCGTGCCGGCGTCGCGATCCCGAGGCTTTGCTACAAAGCCGGCTATCGCCCCGACGGCAATTGCCGGTCGTGCATGGTCGAAATCAAGGGCGAGCGCGTGCTCGCACCCTCGTGCTGTCGCGCGCCGACCCCCGGCATGGAGGTGGCGAGCGACAGCGCGCGTGCCGTGCACGCGCAGAAGCTGGTCGTCGAGATGCTCGCCTCCGACGTGCCGGAGAAGGCCTACCGGAAGGATTCGGAGCTCGATTACTGGAAGAAGGCGCTCGGCATCGGCAAGCCGCGCTTCGCGCCGCGGGCGCAGCCGGCCGCCGACCTCTCGCACGCGGCGATGGCCGTGAACCTCGATGCCTGCATCCAGTGCACGCGCTGCGTGCGCGCGTGCCGCGAGGTGCAGGTCAACGACGTCATCGGCTACGCGTTCCGCGGCGCGCATTCGAAGATCGTGTTCGACCTCGACGACCCGATGGGCGCCTCGACCTGTGTCGCCTGCGGCGAGTGCGTGCAGGCCTGTCCGACCGGCGCGCTCGCGCCGGCGCAGGAGGCGTACCTGCAGCCGGTCGACCGCGAGGTCGCGTCGCTGTGCCCGTACTGCGGTGTCGGCTGCCAGATCACGTACCACGTCGGCGACAACCGGATCGTCCGGGTCGAGGGGCGCGACGGCCCCGCCAACCATGAGCGGCTGTGCGTCAAGGGCCGCTTCGGATTCGATTACGTCTCCCATCCGCAGCGGCTCACCAGGCCGCTGATCCGCAAGCCGGGCGTTCCCAAGTCCGCGGACTTCACCGTCGACCCCGACAATCCGCTTTCGGTGTTCCGCGAAGCGACCTGGGAGGAGGCGCTCGCCCTCGCCGGCGGGACGCTGCGGACCCTCCGCGACACCCGCGGACCTGCGGCACTCGCGGGATTCGGCTCCGCCAAGGGCAGCAACGAGGAAGCGTATCTCTTCCAGAAGCTCGTGCGCACGGGTTTCGGCAGCAACAACGTCGACCACTGCACGCGGCTGTGCCACGCGTCCTCCGTCGCAGCGCTGCTCGAAGGCATCGGGTCGGGCGCAGTTTCGAATCCGGTGATGGACGTGATGAAAGCCGAGGTCGTGCTGCTGATCGGCGCCAATCCGGTCTCCAACCATCCGGTCGCGGCGACATGGATCAAGAACGCGGTGAAGAACGGCACCAAGCTGATCCTCGCCGACCCGCGCCGCTCCGAGCTTGCGCGCCACGCCGCGCATTTCCTGCAGTTCAAGCCCGACACCGACGTCGCGATGCTGAATGCGATCATGCACACGATCGTCGAGGAGGGTCTGGTCGCCGAGAGCTTCGTCAACGACCGCACCAGCGGCTACGCCGAATTGCGCGACAACGTGGCGAAGTTCAGCCCCGAGGCCATGGCGCCGATCTGCGGCATCGACGCCGCCACGCTGCGCGAAGTCGCGCGGCTGTTCGCGACCTCGCGCGGGTCGATGATCCTGTGGGGCATGGGCATTTCGCAGCACATCCACGGCACCGACAACGCGCGCTGCCTGATCGCCCTGTCGATGATGACCGGGCAGATCGGGCGCCCCGGCACCGGATTGCATCCGCTGCGAGGCCAGAACAACGTGCAGGGTGCATCGGACGTCGGGTTGATCCCGATGATGTATCCGGATTACCAGCGGGTCGGCAGCAGCGACGTGCGCTCGATGTTCGAGGAGCTGTGGGGCGCGACGCTCGATCCCAACCCCGGCCTGACCGTCGTCGAGATCATGGACGCCGTCCACGCCGGCAAGATCCGCGGCATGTACATCATGGGCGAGAACCCGGCGATGTCCGACCCCGACGTCGATCATGCCCGCGCGGCGCTCGCCAAGCTCGAGATGCTCGTCGTACAGGACATCTTCCTGACCGAGACCGCGTACCTCGCCGACGTCATCCTGCCGGCCTCGGCGTTCCCCGAGAAGACCGGCACCTTCACGAACACCGACCGGACCGTCCAGCTCGCGCGCCAGGCACTGCAGCCGCCGGGCGAGGCACGCCAGGACCTCGCGATCATCGTCGACATGGCGAAAAGGCTCGGGCTCGACTGGCGCTACGGCCATCCGCGCGACGTGTTCGACGAGATGCGCAAGGCGATGCCGTCGATCGCCGGCATCACCTGGGAGCGCCTCGAGCGCGAGCACTGCGTCACCTATCCCTGCGAGCACGAGGGCGACCCGGGCGAGCCGGTCGTGTTCATCGAGCGCTTCCCGACCGAGAGCGGCAGGGCCCGTCTCGTCCCCGCGCAGATCATTTCCGCCGCCGAGAAGCCCGACGCCGCGTGGCCTTTCGTGCTGATCACCGGACGCCAGCTCGAGCACTGGCATACCGGCAGCATGACGCGGCGCAGCGAGGCGCTGGACGCGATCGAGCCTTTCCCGGTCGCGTCGGTCAATTCGCAGGACCTGGCCGAGCTCGGGGTCGCGGCGGGGGGCACGATCACCGTCGCGTCACGCCGCGGCAGCGTGTCGCTGTACGCTCGCGCCGACGACGGCACGCCGCGCGGCAGCGTGTTCATCCCGTTCTGCTACCACGAAGCCGCCGCGAACCTGCTGACCAACGCCGTGCTCGACCCGTTCGGCAAGATTCCCGAATTCAAGTACTGCGCGGTGCGCCTGTCCGCGGGCGGCACGCCGGCCGCAATGCGCGGCTATGCGCGGACGGAGACCGTCGCCGGGGATTGATTTCGGACACGCATCATCCGCGGCTCGCCTTCCAGAACATGTACGCGCCGAGCACATAGAGCAGCGCCGAGAAAGCGCGGCGCAGCTTCGCCGCCGGCCAGCGGTGCGCCATCGACACGCCGACGGGAGCGACTGCCATGCTCGCGACGACGATCATGATCATCGCCGGCAGATACACGTAGCCGACCGACCACGGCGGGAGACCTGGCTGCCGCAGCCCGGCGACGACGAATCCGAGCGTGCCGGCGATGGCGATCGGCAGTCCGAGCGCCGCCGACGTCGCCACCGCGTTGTGGATCTTGACGTTGTGGTGCCCCAGGTAGGGAATCGTGATGAACCCGCCGCCCGCGCCGAGCAGGCTGGACACGGCGCCCACGCCGGCGCCCACGCCGAACAACGCGAACCTGCCAGGAAGCTCGCGGCCGGGCCTGGGCGGACGCGCGACCAGCGTCCGCGTCGCCGATGACCAGGTGAACACGCCGAACACCGCGGCAAGCACCCGACCGGGCAGCGCGCTCGCGATCTGCGGGCCGACGAGCGAGCCCAGCACGATGCCGGGTGCCATCGCCGCGACGACCACCCACAGCACGGCGCGCTTCTGCGCATGCGCACGCACCGACGACAGTGCGGTGAACATCATCGACGCGGTGGCCGTGGCGACCGCCATGTGGACGACGTGCTCGGGCGGAAAATCCCTCGCCGTGAACAGGATCGTCAGCAGGGGAACGATCGACATGCCGCCGCCGATCCCGAGCAGGCCCGCCATGAAGCCGACGGCCGCACCCAGCGCGAGCAGCACGGGGAGCATCGTCCAGTCCATGGCGTTGGCGATCGGCAACTGTGAAAAACGGGGCGAAAAACGGGGTCAGACCCGGCTTTTCAGGTCGCCATCTTAAGGACGATCTTCCACTCGGCCGGGGTGACGGGTGTGATCGACAGCCGGTTGCCGCGACGCAGGATGACCATGTCCTCGAGCCCGCGCGCCGCGCGCAACTCCGGCAACGTGACCATGCGCGTCTTGCGCACGAGCTTCACCTCCACGTTGAACCACCGCGGTGCGTCGCGCTTCGCCTTCGCATCGTAATAGGGGCTTTCCGGATCGAACTGCGTCGCATCGGGATACGCGAGCCGCGAGACCTCGACGATGCCCGCGATCCCGGGCTCGGGACAGCTCGAATGGTAGAAGAACGCTAGATCGCCGACGCGCATGTCGTCGCGCATGAAATTGCGCGCCTGGTAGTTGCGCACCCCGAACCACGGCGTGGTCCGCTTCGGAGCGCCGGCAAGATCGTCGATCGACAACTCGTCGGGCTCGGATTTCATCAGCCACTGCCCTGGCATCGCGGATCCTGGAATGGGTCGGGGAAAGCGGGTCAGAGCCGCGACATCCCGGCGGATCGCCGAAATACCGCGGGTCGAGTCTTAGGGCGCCAACCCCATTTTCTCGGTGAGCAGGGTCTGGCCGGGCCGGACGCGGGTGAACGCCACCGGCGCGAAATCGACGCGCAGCTCTCCGTCGGAGAGGCCGATGCGGGTGTACGTGGAGCGCTCGAGGTCCC
>DAHUXO010000170.1 GCA_027307095.1 Betaproteobacteria bacterium
ATCGCCTTGGCCGCCGAATGCGCTGCGACCAGGTCGGGAAGGCTCGTACACAGCGCCTTGGTCATGCCGTAGACGATGTCGTCGCTGACGCCTTCGCGCGTGACCAGGAAATTCGGCACCGCCGCGGTCGGGACGTCGGTCTTCTGGCCATTGTGCGAGGACACGCCCATCCGGCCGACTGCAGCGTCGGGTCGAGCTGGCGGTTCTCCATCAGCTCGACCGACTCGCCGAACGGCAGGTATTCGGTCTTGTCGAAATCCTCGTATTCGAGGCCGGCCGCGGAAGATGTCCCGCGCGCTGTGCCGGGATCACCCGACGACCGGGACCGCTGCGGCATCGAGGGCGCGGTGCAGCGTGGCGACATGATCGTGCCCGGTCGTCTCGACGATGCAGACGACACGCACTTCCGACAAATCGGGCCCCGCGAACGCGCGGTCGTGCACGATCTCCTTGATCGACGCACCCGTCGAGGCGATGACCTCGGCCAGCCGCGCGAGACCGCCGGGGCGGTCGCTGATCGACACCGTGAAACGCGCCAGCCGGCCGTCGGCGACCAGCCCGACCTCGATCACCCGATCGAGCGTCGTCAGGTCGATGTTGCCCCCGCACAGCACGAGGACCACGCGCTGTCCTTCGAGGGAGCCCAGCTTGCCGGCGAGGAACGCGGCCAGCGGCGCAGCACCGGCGCCTTCGACGACGCTCTTTTCGAGCTCGATCAGCCGGAGAACCGCGAGCGCGATCGCCGCCTCGTCGACAGTCACGATCTGATGGACGACCCGTTTCAGTATCTCGTAGGGTCGTGCACCGATCTGTGCCACGGCCAGGCCGTCGGCGAGCGTCGGCGACAAGCGAACCGGCACCGGATGCCCGGCGTCGAATGCAGCCGTGAGGCAGGCGGCACGAACCGGCTCGACGCCGATCACGCGCACGTCGGGGCGCCGCGCGGCGATCACGGTGCCAATGCCCGCCAGCAGGCCGCCGCCGCCGACCGGGGCCACGATTGCCTGCACGTCCGGCATCTGCTCGAGGATCTCGAGGGCGATCGTTCCCTGGCCGGCGATCACGTGCTCGTTGTCGAACGGGTGGACGAACGTCAGTCGGTCGCGCGCGCCAATGGCCTCGGCCTCGGCGCGCGCTTCGGCCAGGTCGGCACCGTGCAGGACCACGGTCGCGCCGAGCCGGCGGCAGTTGGTCACCTTGACCAGCGCGGCGAACTTCGGCATCACGACGGTGACGGGAATGTCCAGCAGCGACCCATGGTAGGCGACCCCCAGCGCGTGGTTGCCGGCCGAGGCGGCGATCACGCCGCGCTCGCGCTGCTCGGGCGTCAGCTGGAGAAGGGCATTGCGCGCGCCGCGCTCCTTGAAGCTTCCGGTGCGCTGCAGGTAGTCAAGCTTGCAGTAGATGTGGGCGCCGGTGAGTTTCGACAGCGGAATCGACTCGACGCACGGCGACACGTAGACCCCGCCGCGGATGCGCTCGCGCGCGGCTTCGATGTCGGCGACCGTCAGCATTGCGTCAGAACGGCAACTCGACGCCCGGCTTGGCGGCGGTCAGGACGCGGCGGAATTCGTGCTGGATGCGCTCCAGCGCCTCACGGTCGTCGGCCTCGAAGCGCAGGACGATCATCGGCGTCGTGTTGGAGGCGCGGGCGAGTCCGAATCCGTCGGCGTACTCGACCCGCAGGCCATCGATGCCGATCACGTCGGACGCGCCGGGAAATCGCGCGTCGGCCTGGAGCTTCGCGATCAGCGCATGCTGCTCGCCTTCAACACAGGCGAGGTTGAGCTCGGGCGTCGACACCGCGTCGGGAAGCGCGTCGAGCGCCGCCGCGGGATCGGCGCCGCGCGTGAGGATCTCGAGCAGTCGGGCCCCGGCATAGATTCCGTCGTCGAAACCGTACCAGCGCTCGCCGAAGAAAGTATGGCCGCTCATTTCCCCGGCCAGCGCCGCACCGACTTCCTTCATCTTGGCCTTGATCAGCGAGTGCCCGGTCTTCCACAGCAGGGGGACGCCGCCGTGGCGCTCGATCCATGGCTTGAGATTCCGCGTGGACTTGACGTCGTAGATGATCGTCGCGCCAGGCACGCGCGACAGGACGTCGGCGGCGAACAGCATCAGCTGGCGGTCGGGATAGATGACGTTGCCCGCAGGCGTCACGACACCGAGGCGGTCGCCATCGCCGTCGAACGCGAGCCCGAGCTCGCAGTCGCCCTGCGCCAGCCTGTGCTTGAGGTCTGCGAGGTTCTTGGGTTGCGACGGATCGGGATGGTGGTTGGGAAACGTTCCGTCGACCTCGCAGAACAGCTCGACGACGTCGCAGCCCAGCCGGCGGTAGAGCGTGGGCGCGTACGCGCCGGCCACTCCGTTGCCGCAGTCGACCGCGATGCGGATCGGGCGCGCGAGGTGGACCCCGGCAATGACGCGCTCGAAGTACGCCGGTACGATGTCCACGCTTCGGATGCCGCCGGCACCCGATGCCAGGTCGCCGCGCTCGATGCGCTGACGAAGCTCCTGGATCGCGGCACCCGACAGCGTCGTCCCGTCGATCACCATCTTGAGCCCGTTGTAGTCGGGCGGGTTGTGGCTGCCGGTGACCATGACGCCGCATTCGGTGCCGAGGTGCTGCGCGGCGAAATAGGTCATCGGCGTCGCAACCATGCCGAGGTCGATCACGTCGACGCCGGCGGCGCGGATGCCGTCGGCGAGCGCGCCGGCGAGTTCGGGCCCCGACAGCCGCCCGTCTCGGCCGACCGCGATGGCGCTGCGCCGGCTCTCATGGGCGAGGCTGCCGAGC
>DAHUXO010000171.1 GCA_027307095.1 Betaproteobacteria bacterium
GTGCGTCACCAACGCCGTCCAACGTCATCAGTTGCTGCGGTGTCGCACTGTTGATGTCGATCTTGTCGCCAGCCGGCGTAGCCGTGGCGGCGGGCATGGCCGTTGCCTTGTCGGCAGCGAACAAGGGGGTGGCCAACCCCAGGGTGACGGCGAGCAGAACAACGGCAAATCGATTCATTGCGGCTCCCTTATCATCGTTGGATGCGTTCCCGCATTGTAGTCCAACGGGCAATTCGCACCTCGCAGCGTGCCCGGACTCGTATGCGCCGGCATCGAGCCCTCACGCCAAGGGTGAGGATTTGGCACTTGGAGCTCAGTTCCTGGTGCTACGATCGGGTCCCGGGCGGGGCTGACGCTGCCCGGTGTGCCGCACTTCGCACGAAGTGCCAAAAACGACGGTAATGGGTGGCTCGCATGCACGATCCTCGCGTTTTCTTTGCGGCTGAACGGACACTCCTGGCGTGGGTGCGCACCGGCCTCACCGTCATGGCTTTCGGCTTCGTTGTCGCCCGTTTCGGCCTGTTCCTGCGCCTCCTTGCCATTCAGGATGCCCGGTCAGCCGGTCATGCGGAGTACCACAACCTTTCGAACGCCGTTGGCATCGCGCTCGTGCTGGTGGGCACGGCCTGCATGGTCCTGGGCGCGTTTCAGCATCGAAGCTATGTGTCGACGCTGCCCGCGGAGGACGTGCCGCGATCGCACGATCCCCGCTACCCGATCGCCCTCGCGCTCTTTCTCGCTGCCCTCGGCCTTGCGCTGGCCGCCTATCTGGTGATGTAGCGGGCCTGTCGGATCGGCGCGTCGTATTCGGCGCGAGGCCTGTCGCGGGATGCTCGCTAGGTGGCAGCCAGGCTGCGCTTTCTCGCACGGGCCTCGGGGTGTTGTCGACCCCGACGCGCCGACGAGCGCCTCGCGTCGCCTTCAGCCTGCTTCGATGCTTCGAACACGGAAAGGCCACGCAGCGCCACGAACTTCGCGTGTTCGTTGTGCAGCACGATCGCTGCTTCCGCAACGTCGGGGCGGCGGCCCTTGATTGCCGCCAGCAGGTTCAGCAGCTCGGCGATGCTCTCCGCCGGCCTCCCAGGCAGCAGCAGTGACGACGACCACAGGAAGCTGAGTCTCGCGTTAAGTTGGCTGAGCAATCGTGCGCAGGATCCGTGGCGCCCCCCGGCCGCGAAGCTTTCGCAGAGCGCACGCTTCGTGGTCTTGATCGCAGCCCGGTTCTGCTCCTTCAAGGCGCGGTCCATCGCGTTGATCGAGTCCTCGAGCCTCGCAATGTCCTCGTCGGTACCGAGGGTGGCGAATCGTCTGGCGACAAGACACTCGACGGCCACTCGAAGCTCCCAGAGCTCCAGGACCTCGTCGACCGTGATCTCGCGGACGATGGGCCCGCGATTCGGAATGAGATCGACGAGGCCTTCGGCTTCAATCTGGCGCAATGCCTCGCGTAGCGATGTTCGGCTAACGCCGAGACGATCGCAGAGCTCGCGTTCGATGAGCCGATCCCCCGGCCGAAACATGCCTTCCGTGATCGCGGTCCGCAGCTGCTCCAGGAGCTGGGCCCGTACGGGGACGTCCTTGGAGATGCCATCTTTTCGCATAGGCGGATTCGCGTTGCCGGGAGCGCGTTGCTGACACCCGACGTGGCACTGTTTCGCGACCTAGCTTAGCACGGTGCTCGTTCCGTCCCTCTTCCATCGCAGGCTTGCGCGTGACGCCGGCGTCGCGGTGTCGGGTCACGCCGCGGCCTGACGTGGCTGCGATCGCCAAAGGCGCTCAGTCACGGCTCGGCGCGATCCGGAAGTGAACGACCTCGGGCAGCGCAAGCAGGCTCCTCTCGAGTGCGCCCGCCCGTTCCGGGTCGTCGGACCAGATGACCATGCGGTATTCGAGCAGCTGCCTGTCCTGGCGCAGCCGGTACGAAAGGTCCCGCAGGCCGAAGCCCTGACGTTCGACGAGTTCCCGCAACTGGCCGGCGTCCATCGCCTGCGCGCGGTGAAAGCCGACTTCGAACTGGGCGTAGGTCTGGGTCGGCAGGCGGTCCTCGAAGCGGCGCAGCAGGGTCAGCGCAACCAGCGTGACCACCGCCGCTTCGCTGCCGCTCAGGTAGGACCCGCTGCCGATCACGACGCCGATCGCGGAGGCGACCCAGACGGAGGCCGCGGTGGTGAGGCCACGTACCGTGAAGCCCTCCCGCACGATGACGCCCGCGCCGAGGAAGCCGATGCCCGTGACGATGCCCTGGATCACCCGGGTCGCGGCATCGGAGCTGCCCGCATACGCGAACAGGGTGCCCGCGACCAGCAGCGCGGAGCCGAAGCACACCAGCGCGTAGGTGCGCAGGCCTGCGGCGCGGCCGTGCATGCTGCGCTCGAGACCGATCGCGCCGCCGGCGACGAGGGCCGCGAACGTCCGTGCAATGACCTCCCATTCGCTCATGGCGCTGCCCCGACACGGTGACCCGGACCGGGCCAGTACACGCGATCGGCGCCGGTGGGTCAAGTGCGCCGGTGATTGCGCCGACCCCGCCGCGCCTCCCGCGTCTCCTCGGCCGCTCCGAGCCGTGATACGCTGATTCGTAGCACGGTTCCTGGGGGTCGATCACCTGGCCTTCGCCTGGCGAGCGACGCCGCGGCGGTCCGCGCACGACTCGATGCCGTCCACACCTCGCCCCGATCCTTCCGGTGTCCCGCTTCCGGGCGGCACGGTGACGTTCCTGTTCACCGACATCGAGGGCAGCACGCGACTGTGGGAATCGCAGCAGGTGGCGATGAAGGCGGCGCTGCCACGGCACGACGCGCTGGTGCGCCAGTGCGTCGCCGGGCACGGCGGGCATGTCTTCAAGACCGGCGGCGACGCTTTCTGCGCGGCGTTCCATACCGCGTCCGATGCCGTCGCCGCGGCGCTCGAAGCCCAGCGCGCGCTGCACGCCGAGCCCTGGCCCGACCCGGTGAAGATCCGAGTGCGCATGGCGCTGCATACCGGTGCTGTCGAGTGCCGCGACGGCGACTACTTCGGCCCGCCGCTGAACCGAGTGGCACGCCTGCTTGCCGTCGGTCATGGTGGCCAGACGCTGCTGTCGGAATCGACCCACGATCTGGCTCGCGACCACCTGCCGCCGCTGGCTACGGCGAAGGCGCTCGGCGAGCACGGCCTCAAGGATCTCGGACGTCGCGAAGCGGTGTTCCAGCTCTGCCATCCCGATCTGCCGCAGAGCTTTGCCCCGCTCAAGACGACGCAGGCGCCGATCGAGAAGGAGACGCCGTCGATCGCGGTGCTGCCGTTCGTCAACATGAGCCGCGACGAGGAGAACGAGTACTTCGCCGATGGCCTGTCGGAAGAACTCCTGAATGTGCTGGCGAAGATCCGCGGGCTGCGCGTTGCATCGCGAACCTCCGCGTTCTCCTTCAAGGGCAAGGACGTCGACATCCCGACGGTCGCGCAGAAGCTCAATGTCGCGACGGTGCTCGAAGGCAGTGTGCGGAAGTCCGGCAAGCGCGTGCGCATTACCGCGCAGCTGATCCAGGTCGCGACCGATTCGCACCTGTGGTCCGAGACCTACGACCGCGAGCTGGAGGACATCTTCGCGGTGCAGGACGACATCGCGCAGTCGGTGGTCAAGGAGTTGCGGGCGGCGTTGCTGGGTGAGCCGGCCGAGTCCGCGGCCGGTACGTCGGCGGCGGCCGACGTGCGCAGGGCCGCGACCGGGCGCGGCGACAATCCCGAGGCGTTCCAGCTCTATCTACAGGGGAAGTTCTACGGCGAGCGGACCACGCAGGCGGACACGGACCGGGCGATCGCGCTCTTCGAGCGGGCGCTGGCGATCGACCCGGGTTTTGCGTTGGCGTGGGCGGAGATGTCGCGGGTGCATCAAGTGCAGGCAGGCTACGGATTCGCGCCGATCAACGAAGGCTATGAACGCGCCCGGGCTGCGGCACAGCAGGCCCTGCGCCTGGCCCCCGACCTGGCCGAAGGCCACATCGAGCTCGGGCACGTGCTGCAGGCCCACGACTGGAACTGGAATGCGGCTGACGCATCGTTCCGGCGTGCGCTGGAGTTGGCACCGGGCGACGCCAAGGCGCTGCGCGCCATGGCCGGGCTGGCGGGGATCCTGGGCCGGCGCGATGAGGGGCTCGAGCTGATACGCAAGGCGATCGCCCTGGACCCGCTCTCGGCGCGCGCGCATCGCCAGGCCGCCTTGCTGTATTACCAGGCGAATCGCCTCGACGACACGGCGGCGGCGTTTCAGCTCGCCCTCGATCTCAGCCCGAACTCCGGGTTGAGCCACGCATTCCTGGCGATCACGCGCGTGATGCAGGGCCGTGCCGCCGAGGCGCTGGCGCTGGCCGCGGCCGAATCGCACGATGTCTTCCGCAACATGGCGTTCTCCCTGATCCACCATTCCCTGCGCAACTCGTCGGAATCCGATGCCGCGCTGAAGGTGCTGATCGACGGATTCGGCTGGACTGCGGCGTACCAGGTTGCCGACGTCTACGCCTGGCGCGGCGAGGTGGACAAGGCCTACGAGTGGCTCGAAGCCGCCTATGCGCAGCGCGATCCGGGACTGTCGAATCTGGCGACCGACCTGCTGCTGATCCCGCTGCGCGGCGACCCGCGCTGGCCGCCGCTGATGAAGAAAATGGGGTTCGCTTGAAGTGTCGCCGGAGGATTTCCGCGATCCCGGGACGGGTCGTGACCGCGGCCGCCGGACGTGCTCGCGCGGGCGAATATTCCGTTCGGAGCGGCTGTTTTCCGGCCGTATAATCCCTTTGCCGACCGCTCGATCGCCGGGGCGGTAACGGGGGACTCCTCGTGCAACTTGCAAGCCGCCAGTACGGCAACATCGTCGTCGTCGCGACATCGGGCCGCATCGACCACACCGCGGCCGCCCCCTTCGAGCAGGCGCTGACCCCGTTCCTGGGCGACGCCGCGGCGGCGGGACTCGTGCTCGATTTCGCCGGCGTCGAATACATCAGCAGCGTGGGTCTGCGGGTGCTGATGATCGCGGCAAAACAGATGCGCGGCCGCAAGGCGCGGATTGCCGTCAGTGCCCTGCAGCCGATCGTCGCCGAGATCTTCAAGATCAGCCGCTTCGATGCGGTCGTCGAAGTGTTTCCCTCGATCAGGGTCGCGCTGGGCGCGCTGTCGCCGGAAGCGCGCGACGCGTTCGACGCCGGATAGGACGCGCAAGGCGATGCGACGGATCCGTTTCTGGGGCACGCGGGGATCGCTGCCGGTCGCGCTCACCGCGCATGACGTCAGGCGCAAGGTCGCGTCGGCGCTGCGCGACGCGTCGGGCCGTACCTTCGCTTCCGACGGCGAGATCGACGAGTACGTCGATGGCCTCGCGTTCGACGTTGCCGGCACCTACGGCGGGCACACGTCCTGCGTCGAGATCGAGACCGGAGGCGCGGATTACGTCGTGTGCGACCTCGGCAGCGGGCTGCGCCCGTTCGGCCAGGCCGCGATCGCACGGCACGGCTTGGCGTCCCCGCAGGCCTATCACCTGTTCCTGTCGCACCTGCACTGGGATCACATCATGGGCCTGCCGTTCTTCACGCCGGCCTACATCCCGGGCAATCGCGTGATCTTCTACGGCGCGCATGCGGGGCTCGAGAGCGCGCTGCGCAGGCAGATGGAGCCGCCGTCGTTCCCGGTGCCGTTCTCGACCTTCGGCGCGTCGATCTCGTTCGTCCACCTCGAGCCCGGGCGGCCGCACGATGTGGCCGGCATGCGCGTGACGCTCAAGCGCCAGAACCACGCCGGCGACTCCTACGGATATCGCTTCGAGAAGAATGGGCGCACGGTCATCTATTCGACCGATTCCGAGCACAAGCTCGCCGATTCGGACGAGAGCGCGGGCTTCGCCGATTTCTTCCACGATGCCGACGTCGTGATCTTCGATGCGATGTACTCGCTCGCCGAGGCCACGTCGGTCAAGGCGGACTGGGGACATTCGAGCAACATCGTCGGCGTCGAGCTTTGCCAGCTCGCGCGCGCGAAGCATCTGTGCATGTTCCACCATGAACCGGCGCTGGACGATGCCGCGATCTCGAGGGTGCTCGCCGAGACGCGGCGCTTCGAGGAGATCACGCGGACCGGCACGCCGCTCGAGGTCTCCACGGCCTACGACGGGCTGGAAATCAGGTTGTGACCGTCGCCGCGCCGGCGGATCCCCGGCTCCGGACCACCCGCGTACGCGTCATCGGCGGCACGATCCTCGTCGCGTTCGCCGTCGTCCTCGCGACGGGCTGGACCGCCCGCCTGCCGCTGCAGACCCAATGGTTCGACGCGTATCAGGCAGTGTCCCCGCGTCGCGCGGAATCGTCGCCAGCGACGATCGTCGAGATCGACGACAAGAGCCTCGCGACGATCGGGCGCTGGCCGTGGCCAAGGACGCAGCTCGCCCGGCTGATCCACACGATCAGCGGCGCCGACCCGGCCGCCATCGGCGTGGACATCGCGATGCCCGAGCCCGATCCGCTGTCTCCCGACACGCTTCTGGCCCGCATCGATGCCGATGCCGCGCTTTCCGACAAGCTCGGCGAGTTGCCGTCGACCGACAAGGAGCTCGCGAGCGCGCTCGCCACGGCGCCGACCGTGCTGATCGTCGCCGGATCGCAGGGGCCTTCGGTCAATCCGTTGCACGTCGCGCCAATCGTCGTTCGAGACGAACGCGCATCGGCCGCTTCGGCTGCGCGTGCGGTGTCGCGCCTGATCGAGTTTCCCGGTGCGATGGCGAGCCTGCCGATCCTCGACAGCGCGGCGTCGGGCTGGGGTTTCGTCTCCGCGGACGATCCGAGTGGCGTCCTGCGGCGGGTACCGCTGGTCGCGAACGTGAATGGGACGCTGGCGCCTGCTCTGGCGGTCGAGATGTGGCGGACCGCGCTGCACGCGCCCGCGGTGCGGCTCGCGACCGCCCGCGGAGAGGTGAGAGGCGTCGCCGTGGGCAACCGGTATTTCCCCACCGAGGCCGACGG
>DAHUXO010000178.1 GCA_027307095.1 Betaproteobacteria bacterium
CCAAAACGACCATCGACCAAAGAAGGATCGGGGCGCAATTCCGCCGGCGGTCTACGCCGCGCGCCTCGAGATCATGAGCGCCTCGACAACCGCACAACAATCGCGATTTCCAACCACGGACTCTAGACAGAAACGCTGCTAGATTCGGGGATCAGGTCGCGATGGTGAAGCGGTATGCACACCTGCTGCCGGCGCACTTGGCACATCGCGCCAGAGTTATCGACGGACTGATCGACACAGATTCGGCACGGTCGCCAAAGAGCGGATCAGTAAGTCTTTGAATTTGGTGGCCAAGGGCGGAATTGAACCACCGACACAAGGATTTTCAGTCCTCTGCTCTACCAACTGAGCTACTTGGCCATTTGAACTGCAATGGCCAGAGCGGGTACCCCGGATCCGGCCACTGGCAATTATAGCAGCCGGCTTTGCCGTGGCTCGGGATCCGGGGCTATGCTGTCAAGTTCGACCGCGTGGCCAGCCGGGCGCCCGATTCCGGACGCTGCAACGCGGCACGCGCCGCATCCGGTTGGCACCGTTCGAGACCGCAGCCATCGTCAACGATCGTTTTATGGCACTCGTTGCCAGGAGGGATCAGCATGGCCACTTACATCGTTCTTGCAAGCTTCACCGATCAGGGAATCCGTGCCGGCAAGGACACCGTCAAGCGCGCCGACGCGACCAGGGAGCACGCGAAAAAGATGGGCGTGACGATGAAGAACATCCACTGGACCACCGGTAGTTACGATGTGGTCATCGAGTTCGACGCTCCCGATGATGCAACCATGGCTGCGTTGGGCATGGCCATAGGCTCGGCCGGGAATGTCCGGACGCAGACACTGCGTGCCTTCTCCAGAGATGAGATGACCGGCATCCTGGCCAAGGTGAAGTGACCGCGGATTCGCGTTCGATCCGCGGGCGCGGCGAAGGGGACGGAGTGCGTCCCCTGCCGCCGCGCGCCCGCCGTCACTGCCCGAAGAACGCCGTCAACTCCGCGAGCGTCTGATCGGGAACCTCCTCGGCGAGGTAATGCCCGCAGGGCAGCGCCCGGCCGCGAACGTCGGTCGCCACCGCGGCCCAGTCGTCGAGCGGCTTGAAGAAGCGGTGGACGACGCCGCGCTCGCCCCACAGCACCAGCAACGGACAGCCGATGCGCTGCGCCTCGGTCGCGGCGTCGTGCTCGAGATCGATCGACGCGGCAGCGCGGTAATCCTCGCAGCTCGCGTGAATGGTCTCGGGATTGCCGTAGCAGCGCTCGTATTCGGCCAGCGCGCGCGGATCGAAATGGGCGAGTCCCGTTCCCCACCCGCCGAGCTTGCGGTGCAGGTAGTAGACGGGATCGGCGCCGATCAGGCGCTCGGGCAGGTCGAAAGGCTGGATGAGGAAGAACCAGTGGTAGTACGCGGTCGCAAAAGCCATGTCGGTCGCCGCATACATGGTGCGCGTCGGCGAGATGTCGAGCACGGCCACATGGGAGACCACGTCGGGATGGTCGAGGCACAGCCGGTGGGCGACCCGCCCGCCGCGATCGTGCCCGGCGAGGCGGAAGCGCGGGTGGCCGAGATCGCGCATCAGCTCGACCATGTCGCCGGCCATCGCGCGCTTGGAATACGGAGCGTGAGACGGGTCGGATTGCGGCTTGCCCGAGTCGCCATAGCCGCGCAGGTCGGCGCACACCACCGTGTAATGGCGCGCGAGCGCCGGGGCGACGCGGTGCCACATCACGTGCGTCTGCGGATAGCCGTGCAGCAGCAGCACCGGCGGGCCGTCACCGCCGACGACGCAGCGGATTTCGGTCTGCGCCGTGCGGATCTGGTGCGCAGTGAAGCCGGGAAAGAACGGATCGTCGTTCATCGGTGAACCGGCATGGTGGGCCGCGCCTTCGGGGCCGGGCAGCTGCGCCCGGAATGTCAGTGTATCTCGGGGTCGGGCGTTTCCGCCGTGCCTTCGAGGAAATCGAAATCGCAGCCCTGGTCGGCCTGCGTGATGTGCTCCTGGTAGAGCGCGCCGAAGCCGCGCGTGAAATGCGGCGCGGGCCGGCGCCAGGCGGCGCGCCGGCGGGCGAGCTCCGCGTCGTCGACGTCGAGCTGCAGCGACCGCGCGTCGACGTCGAGGCTGATCACGTCGCCGTCGTGCACCAGCGCCAGCGGCCCGCCGACCCACGACTCGGGGGCGACGTGGAGCACGCAGGCGCCGTAGGCCGTTCCGCTCATTCGCGCGTCGGAGATCCGCAGCATGTCGCGCACGCCCTGCTCGAGGAGCTTCTTCGGGATCGGCAACTGGCCCCACTCGGGCATGCCCGGCGCACCCTGCGGTCCCGCGTGCTTCAGCACGATCACCGATTCGGCGGTCACCCGCAATGCCGGATCGTCGATCCGGGCCGCCATGTCGTTGTAGTTCTCGAACACGACTGCCGGCCCGCGATGCCGGAGCAAGCGTGCTTCGGCGGCGGCGGGCTTGATCACCCCGCCGTCGGGGGCCAGGTTGCCGCGCAGCACCGCGAGGCTGCCGGACGACACCAGCGCCCGCTCGCGCGGCACGATCACGTCGGCGTTGAACACCTCGGCGCCGGCGAGTGCCTCGCCCAGCGTCCTGCCCTCGACCGTTTTCACGTCGAGGGCGAGCAGGTCGGAGACGGTCGCCATCAGCGCCCGCAATCCGCCAGCGTAGTAGAAATCCTCCATCAGGAACTTCCCGGCGGGGCGGACGTTGGCGACCAGCGGCGTGCGCCGCGACAGAAAGTCGAAACGCTCGAGCGTCAGTGGAACGCCGGCGCGGCGGGCGACGGCGATCAGGTGTACCAGCGCGTTGGTGGAGCCGCCGAGCGCCAGCACCGTCGTGATCGCATTATCGAAGCTCGCTGCGGTCAGGATGTCGCGCGGCTTCAGGTCCTCCCACACCATGTCGACGGCGCGCCGGCCGGTCGCGCTCGCCATCCGCGCGTGGCGCGAATCGGCCGCGGGAATCGACGCCGCCCCGGGGAGCGTCATCCCCAGTGCCTCGGCGGCCGAGGTCATCGTCGACGCGGTGCCCATGGTCATGCAATGGCCCTGCGAGCGCGCGATGCCGTTCTCGATCTCCTCCCACGCTTCGTCGGTCAGCTTGCCGGCGCGCTTCTCGGCCCAGTATTTCCAGACGTCGGAGCCGGAGCCGAGCTGCCGGCCGCGCCAGTCGCCGCGCAGCATCGGGCCCGCCGGCATGAACACCGCAGGCAGGTTCATGCTGATCGCGCCCATCAGCAGCGCCGGCGTCGTCTTGTCGCAGCCGCCCATCAGCACCGCGCCGTCGGCGGGGTAGGAGCGCAGCAGCTCCTCGGTCTCCATCGCGAGCAGGTTGCGATACAGCATCGTCGTCGGCTTCTGGAAAGGTTCCGACAGCGTGATCGCCGGCATTTCCACCGGAAACCCGCCCGCTTCCCAGATGCCGCGCTTCACCTCCTCGGCGCGCTGGCGGAAATGCCCGTGGCAGGGATTGATGTCGCTCCAGGTGTTGATGATCGCGATGACGGGCTTGCCGAGGTAATCGGACCGCGAGTAGCCCAGTTGCGCGCTGCGCGAGCGATGGCCGAACGAGCGCAGGTCGGAGACGCCGTACCAGCGGTGCGAACGCAGATCCTCGGGCCGCTTGCGGTGTGTGGTCATGGCGAAACCTCGAGCGATGTGGTCGTCTCGATTATAGCGAGCCGGCGAATCCGGTAGAGTGGGCGACGTCCCCATCGCCGACCGGTCGAGGCATGCTGCTCTACGCGCTGACGATCTTCGCGAGTGCGTTCCTGCTGTTCCTCGTCCAGCCGATCATCGCCAAGGAGATCCTCCCTTGGTTCGGGGGCTCGGCCGCGGTGTGGACGACCTGCCTGGTGTTCTTCCAGAGCGCGCTGCTCGCGGGCTACGCCTATGCCGATGTCGCCATCAGGCGCCTGTCCCGGCGAGGGCAGGCGTCGTTGCATGCCGCGCTCTTGATCGGAAGCCTGCTGCTGCTGCCGGTCGTTCCTGGCCTCGTCTGGAAGCCGCTGGGGAACGAAAGCCCGCTGTGGCTGATCCTCGGGCTGCTGACAGCCACGATCGGCCTGCCCTACCTGCTGCTGTCGACGACCAGCCCGCTGCTTCAGGCCTGGTTCGCCCAGCGTCATCCGGGGCGCGACCCCTATCGCCTGTTCGCGCTGTCGAACTTCGCGTCGATGCTGGCGCTGCTCGCCTATCCGTTCGCAATCGAGCCGTGGATTCCCACGCACACGCAGGCGATCGCCTGGTCGGCCGGCTACACGGCCTTCGCCGTCTTGTGCATCGCGACCGCATTCACGAAATCAGGGACGCACCACGTTTTCTCCGATAGCGCAAAACCAAGGACGGACCACGTTTTAAAAACGTGGTCCGTCCCTGGTTTTGCAACGCCGCCGGGCCTCGGGCGCCACCTGCTGTGGGCGAGCCTCGCGGCGGTCGGCAGCGTCCTGCTGCTGTCGGTCACGAGCCACATCACCGAGAACATCGCTGCGGTCCCGCTGCTGTGGATCGTGCCACTGTCGATCTACCTGACCACGTTCATCCTGTGCTTCGAGGGCAGCCGCTGGTATCCGCGCGGCCTGCTGCTGCCGCTGGCCGCATTCGCGCTGGGGGGCATGGCCTGGGCGATCGCCGACCCGAGCATCACGCACGCGCTGGGACTGCAGCTCGGCATCTCCTGCGGCGGGCTATTCGTCGCGTGCATGTTCTGCCACGGCGAGCTTGCGCGGCTCCGGCCCGCCCCGCGGTTCCTGACGCGCTTCTACCTGATGGTGTCGCTGGGCGGCGCGCTGGGCGCCGTGCTGATCGGTATCGTCGTGCCCGTCGTCCTGTCCGCCAACTTCGATCTTGCGCTGGGGCTCGTCGCCTGCGCGGCGCTTCTCACCTGGCAGGTGCGACGCGATCCGCCGGGGTTCGGCGCGCTCGCGATCGCGGCCGCCGTCACGACCGTCGGCTGCGCCATCTGGGGCATCGACGAGTTCTACGATGCGACCATCGTTACGGCGCGCAATTTCTACGGCGTGCTGCGCGTCCAGGCGATCGGCACCGGCTCGGCTCGGCACCTGTCGCTGATCCACGGCACGATCC
>DAHUXO010000180.1 GCA_027307095.1 Betaproteobacteria bacterium
CACCGGATATCCGAATGCCGCATAGCGCTGGGCATTCTGGTTGGCATTGACGATCACAGTGCCGACCTGGGGCGCGAGGCGGGCGATGACGTGCTGGGCCAGCGGCTTGCCGTCGAGCTCGACGAGACCCTTGTCCACGCCGCCCATCCGTCGTCCCTGGCCGCCTGCGAGCACGATGCCGGTGATGTCGGCGCGCGCGATCGGCGTCGTCGCGCCCTGGTGTGCCGCCGCCGGGTCCGTCATGCGCGGAAGCGTCCGGCGCCGGTGAAGAGCAGGTAATGCTTGTTGGTCGCGCGGCCGATCATCGTCATGCCGACTTTCTGCGCGATCTCGTAGCCCATCTGCGTCAGACCGGAGCGCGACACCAGGAACGGAATGCCCATCTGCGCGGCCTTGATCACCATCTCGGAAGTAAGTCGGCCCGTCGTGTAGAAGATCTTGTCGGCCCCATCCTCGCGGTCGAGCCACATCCGGCCGGCGATGGCGTCGACGGCGTTGTGGCGCCCGACATCCTCGACGAACATCAGGATCTCGGAGCGCTCCGGCGCGTTGGTCGCGAGCGCGCAGCCGTGCACGGCACCTGCCTGCTTGTAGATCGTCTCGTGCAGCCGGACCTTGTCGAGGAGGTCGTAGAGCGTCGCCTGCGTGAGCGTCGCATCGGCAGGAAGCTTGACGCTGTCGATGTCCTCCATCAGGTCGCCGAACACCGTCCCCTGGCCGCAGCCGCTGGTCTTGGTGCGCCTGGCGGTCTTCGCTTCGAGATCGGCGAGGCCGCCGCGGGTGGTCACTGCGACTGAATTGGTCTCCCAGTCGACCTGCACGGCGACGATGTCCTGCAGCGATTTGACGAGGCGCTGATTGCGCAGATATCCGATCGTCAGCGCCTCGGGCGCAGCACCCAGCGTCATCAGCGTCAGGAGCTCGCGCTTGTCGACATAGAGCGTCAGCGGATGCTCGCCCGCGACCGGCACGTCGCGGCGCTCGCCGCGCTCGTCGACGGCGGCAACCTCGAAGGTCGAAGGTCGCGCCGCCTGCGTCAGCGAGGGTCGATACGGGACGCTGCCACCCGCGCCCAAGTCAACCCCCGATGTACGACATCTCGACCTTGTGCAATCGCGGCGTGTCGGCGCTGCGCAGCTCCGAGTAGCGGTCGGTGCGCCTGCGCCAGATCGCGGCGATCGCGTTGCCGATCTGGTCGTCGGAATAGTTCTCGCGCAGCAGCGCGCGCAGGTCGTAGCCGGCGCTCGCGAAGAGGCAGGTGTAGATCTTGCCCTCGGTCGACAGCCGCGCACGCGTGCAATCGCGGCAGAAAGCCTGCGTGACCGATGCAATGACGCCGATCTCCTCGCCGCTGTCGCGGTAGCGCCAGCGCTCGGCGACCTCGCCCGTGTAGTTGGGCTCCGGGGGCTCGAGGGGGATTTCGCGCGCGATCGCCGCGACGATTTCCGCCGCGGACACGACGTGCTCCATCCGCCAGCCGTTGGTGTGCCCGACGTCCATGTATTCGATGAAGCGCACGATGTGGCCGCTGCCGCGGAAATGGCGCGCGAGCGGGACGAGCGCGTGCTCGTTCAAGCCGCGCTTGATCACCGCGTTGATCTTGATCGGCGCGAGCCCGGCGGCCTGCGCGGCGTCGATGCCCTCGAGGACGCGCTGCACGGGGAAATCGACATCGTTCATCGCCCGGAACGTCGGATCGTCGAGCGCATCGAGGCTGACGGTCACCCGGCGCAGGCCGGCGTCGCGCAGCGAGCGCGCCTTTCGGGCGAGCAGCGCGCCGTTGGTCGTCAGCGTCAGGTCGACGTCGCCGAGCGAGGCGAGCATCTCGACGAGGCGCTCGAGGTTGCGGCGCAGCAGCGGTTCACCGCCGGTGAGCCGGACCTTGCGCACGCCCTGGCGGACGAAGATTCCGGCGATGCGCGCGATCTCCTCGAAGCTCAGCAGGTCCGCGTGCGGCAGGAACGGGAAATTGCGTCCGTAGACGTCCTTGGGCATGCAGTAGACGCAGCGGAAGTTGCACCGGTCGGTGACCGATATCCGCAGATCGTGCAGGTGGCGGCCCAGTGTGTCGACCGGGAGGCCCGGGGCAGGGCCTGCGGCGCCGGCGGCTTCGCGCACGAAGGCGTCCAGCGCGGCAGCGTGCCCCGCGTTGCGGACATCGGTGAGCGGAATGATCGTGGACATGTTCGAATTTCGATGTTAGCAGACGGGCGCCACGGGGTGATGTCGCGATGTATGATCGAACATGAGCCGCGAACACGCGACCGACGTGATTGCGATCCCGCCCTGCCGTCCGGCGATCCGGTCGACGATGCGCCGATGACGACGCAGCGAAAGGCCGTCGATGTCGTGATGGAGCGCGTGCCGCTCACCAGCCGCTGGGCGAGCGAGCGCTGGCAGCCCGCTGCGGTCTCGATCGGGACGGCGCAGTCGCCACAGCGCGGCGCGACCCCGGAATGCGGCGATGCGCGCGGCAGGCAATGGCGCTTTCGCGGCTACGAGATCGAGTTGCACCGCAGCGAAGCCGAGGGCTACTGGCTGAACATGACCACACCCGATCCGCGGGTATTCGTCATGTGGCGGATGTCGGAGGACGGCGCGACCCCTCCCGCGCATCCGGTGATCGTGACTGTCAGCTACAACGAAGCGGCCCGGTTCATGGACGGTGGCGAGCAGGTCGACAACGTTCCGATGATTCCCGAAATCGCCGAATGGGTGCAAGCGTTCGTCGCGGCCAACTACAAGCCCGAGCCGCGCCGCAAGGTGAAGCGCAACGACCCGTTCGCTGCCGAAGAGACGGATCGGGGCGGGCGGAACGGGCCGCGTCGATGAGCGGACGCGAAAACACGCCGGCCGACACGGACGACCCCGGGCGCTTCTCGCTTCGGCGCTGGTCGCAGCGCAAGCACGCGGCGGCGCGGGAATCGAATCCCGCGCAGGCAGCTCCGGCGGAAACCGGTCCGGATACGGCGCAGCCGGGCGATGCGAGCCCGCCTGACTCGACGCCGAGCGCCGATGCGGCGCCCTTCGCAAGCGTCGCGCCGGCGAGGGTCGACGACGCGTCCCCGTTGCGCACCGGCGAGAAAGTTGCGGAGCGCGCGAGCGGCGGCCACGCCGAGCTGCCGCCGGTCGACACGCTGACCAGCGAATCGGACTTCACCGCATTCATGCGCCCGGGTGTCGACGAGGTGCAGAAGCGTGGGGCGCTGAAGAAGCTTTTCAGCGATCCCCGCTTCAACGTCATGGACGGTCTCGACACCTACATCGACGACTACACGAAGCCCGACCCGGTCGAGCCGTCGCTGGCGCGCGAGCTGCTGTCGAGATTGACCTTCGACACGTCGGCGATGCTGCCCGTTGCGACGGTCGACCCGATCGCTGCGCAGGACGAAACCCGCGAACCCGGTGCGCAGGGCGATGCACAGCCCGGACCCGCATCCGCGCCGCCGGCATCCGTTGCGAGCGCGCCGGCCGACCCTTCCGATACCCGGTTGCGCGAGACCGATTCCCCGCCGGAGGCGGGATGAGCGCTGCCGACAGGAAGATGTTCCTGTGCACGTGCAACGGCACGATGCCCCTCGACCGCGTTGCGCTGGCGCAGGGCCTGGGGATCGGGCCGCCGCATTTGCACACCGCGCTGTGCCAGAAAGAGCTCGATCGCTACGCCGGCGGGGCGGTCGGCGACCTGATCGTCGCCTGCACGCAGGAGGCACGCCTGTTTGGTCAGGTGGCCGAGGAAGGGGGCAAGGCGCAATCGATCCGTTTCGTGAACATCCGCGAGAGCGCCGGATGGTCGGCGGAGGCGCGCGCGGCCACGCCGAAGATCGTCGCACTGCTCGAGGCAGCGGCGTTGCCGGAGCCCGAGCCCGTTCCGAGCGTCGCATACCAATCGGGAGGCCAGTTGCTGATCGTCGGCCCGGGCGACGCGGCGCTGTACTGGGCGCAGGCACTGGCCGGCCAGCTTGCGGTCACCGTTCTGATGACCGGGCGCAGCGGGTCCGCCGAAATTCGCGGCGAGCGCAGCTATCCGGTCTACTCGGGGGAGCTCGTCGGCCTGACCGGCTGGCTCGGCGCATTCGAGGCCGAGTGGACGCAGCAAAACCCCATCGATCTCGACCTTTGCACGCGCTGCGGCGCATGCGTTCGGGCGTGCCCCGAGCGCGCGATCGGCTTCGACTTCCAGGTCGACCTCGATCGCTGCCGTGACCACCGCGATTGCGTCGCGGCCTGCGGCGCGGTCGGTGCGATCGACTTCGCGCGTAGCGATACCGCGAGGCGCGCGCATTTCGACGTGGTGCTCGACCTGCAACGGACCCCGGCGTTCAGGCAGCACCAGCCACCGCAGGGCTATCTGGCGCCAGGGCCCGATCCGCTGTTGCAGGCACGCGCGGTGGCCGAGCTCGCCACGATGACCGGCGAGTTCGAGAAGCCCAGGTACTTTGCCTACAAGCCCTCGATCTGCGCGCACAGCCGCGCGCAGAAGCAGGGTTGCACGCTGTGCATCGACGTGTGCTCGACGCGGGCGATCCGCCCGGACGGCGAGCACGTCGCGGTCGAGCCACACCTCTGCATGGGTTGCGGCGGCTGCGCCACCGTTTGTCCGTCGGGTGCGATGGCCTACGCATATCCGTCCACGGCCGATCTCGGGCGGCGGATACGCACGCTGCTGCACGCCTACGCGCGTGCCGGCGGGCGCGACGCCTGCCTGCTGCTGCACGCCGCGGACGGCAAGCAGGCGATCGAGACCCTCGCGCGCCGCGGGCGCGGACTGCCCGCGCGCGTGATTCCGCTCGAGATCGAGCACATCGCGTCGGTGGGCATCGATCTGTGGCTCGCCGCACTGGCCTGGGGGGCGTCACAGGTGGGCGTGCTGGCGGCGGGTGGCGAGGCGCCGCAGTACCTCGAGGCGCTGGCATTCCAGATGAAGATCGCGCAGACGATCGCGGAGGCACAGGGCTACCAGGGCGAGCACTTCCGGCTGATCCGCGCCGGCGAGGACGCGGATGGCGGGCCCGCGGGCGCCGCGTCGGAGGGCCGGGCCGGGGCCGCGTTGTGGGACTGGCCCGTCGCGCTCGCGCCCCGCGTCGCCGCCACTTTCGCGGCCACGGGCGAGAAGCGACGCACGCTCGCGCTCGCGTTCGACCATCTGGCCCTCCATGCGCCGATCCCGCGGACGTCGATTGCGCTCCCCGCGGGCGCGCCGTTCGGGACGATCGAGGTCGATCGCGATCGCTGCACGATGTGCCTGGCCTGCGTCGGCTCGTGCCCTGAAGGCGCACTGCTCGATCACCCCGAGTCACCGATGCTCCGCTTCATCGAAAGCAGCTGCGTGCAGTGTGGTCTTTGCGCGGCGACCTGCCCGGAGAACGCCATCGCGCTGGTGCCGCGACTCGAGCTGACGCCCGAGGCGAGGACCCCCCGGCTGCTCAACGAGGCCGCCGTGCACGCCTGCATACGCTGCGGCAAGCCGATGGGGACGCAGAAGCTGGTGCTGGCGATGATCGAGCGGCTGCGCCACCACTCGATGTTCGCCGGCGAGGAACAGTTGAAGCGCCTGGAGATGTGCGGCGACTGCCGGGTGATGGACCTGATGGCGAACGAGCGCAGCGCCGATATCCGCGATTCGTGATGCAGCACGCATCGCTGGCCGTACCCCATCCGATCGCGCCAGAGGACGCGACCCGCGCCGACTTCTACGCGTTGCTCGCGAGGCTTTTCGCCGACGGGCCGGATGCGGCGATGCTCGCCGCGCTCGCCCGCGCTGCGCGCATGGATGGCGAGTCGTCGAGCATCGCGCTGGCCTGGAACCGGTTGATCGACGCGAGTGCCGCGATGGATCCGGAGGCTGCGGCGCAGGAGTACACCGACCTCTTCATCGGGGTGGGCAAATCCGAGGTGAACCTTCACGCCTCGTTCTGGCTTTCAGGGTTCATGATGGAGAAACCGCTGGCGAACCTGCGCGGCTCGCTCGCGCAGCTCGGGATCGCCCGGCGTGACGAGGTCGCGATGCTCGAGGACCACCTGTCGGCGCTGTGCGAGACGATGCGCCTTCTGATCGCGGGTCACGGGGACCGCAGGTCCGCCGCCATCACGACGCAGCGTGCCTTCTTCGAACGCTACATCGAGCCGTGGGTGTTCGAATGTTGCGCCGCAATAGAAAATTGTGCTATTGCCAACTACTATGTGCGCGTTGCAAAATTTGCACGGGAATTCATGGCAGTCGACCGTGATGCGCTCGCCATGGACTGAGGACAATAACGTCACGGAACACCGGATGTCCCCTGGAGGGCCTCATGTCCCACGATTCGCGGCACGACAGTTCCGCAGGTTCGAGTTCCGCACCCCGGCAGCCTGACGTCCGCCGCCGCCGCTTCCTGATCGCCTTCGGCGCCGGTGCAGCGGGTGCCGCGGCCGCTGCCCCCGCCGTGGCGGGCCCGGCAGCCGTCGTCGCCCAGGCCGCCCCCGAGCCCCAATCGACGGGCTATCGCGAAACCGAGCACATTCGCAACTATTACGCGTCCACGCGCCTCTAGGCGATGCGCGCGGCGAGCTTCGACGACCGGGTCCGCGCGCAGGCGGCCCAGGGCGATATCGGCATCTAGCAGGAGACACCCATGCTGCTCACGCGCAAGACCGACCCCATCCGCGGCGCCACTGCGCGGCTCGCCCGATCCTCGGGCGGACGCGCCCCGACGATGGACCGCCGCAGCTTCCTGAAGCGGTCCGGCCTTGCGGCCGGCGTCGGGGCATTCGCGAGCCAGCTGCCGTACGGGACCATGCGCAAAGCCGATGCCGCGGACGACACCGCCCAGGTCAAGCGCGAAGTCCACCGCACCGTCTGCACGCACTGCTCGGTCGGATGCGCCCTCGATGCCATCGTCGAGAACGGGGTGTGGGTGCGCCACGAGCCGGTGTTCGACTCACCGCTGAGTCTCGGCGGCCATTGCGCGAAGGGTGCATCGATCCGCGAGCACGGCCACGGCGATAATCGGCTGAAGTCGCCGATGAAGCTCGTCAACGGCAAGTACCAGAAGATCTCCTGGGACGAGGCGGTCAAGGAAGTCGGCGACAAGCTCCTCGACATCCGGAAGCAGGCCGGGCCCGATGCGGTGTTCTGGGTCGGAAGCTCCAAGCACAGCAACGAGCAATCCTACCTGCTGCGCAAATTCGTGTCGTTCTTCGGCACGAACAACATGGATCACCAGGCGCGCATCTGCCACTCGACGACCGTCGCCGGCGTAGCCAATACCTGGGGCTACGGTGCGATGACGAACTCGTACAACGACATGCAGAACACCAAGTGCGCGATGTACATCGGCAGCAATGCCGCCGAGGCGCACCCGGTGTCGATGGTCCACATGCTGCACGCGAAAGAGAACGGCGCGAAGATGATCGTCGTCGATCCGCGCTTCACGCGCACGGCGGCCAAGGCGGACCACTACGTGCGCCTGCGCTCGGGCACCGACATCGCGTTCATGTTCGGCATGCTGTACCACATCTTCAAGAACGGATGGGAAGACCCGAAGTACCTCCACGACCGCGTCTACGGCATGGACAAGGTCAAGGAGGAGGTCATGTCCAAGTGGACGCCGGACAAGGTCGAGGAGGTCACTGGCGTCCCCGAAGCCGAAGTGCTCCAGGTCGCCGAGCTGATGGCCAAGAACCGGCCGTCGACGATCGTCTGGTGCATGGGCCAGACACAGCACACGACGGGCAACGCCTTCGTGCGCGCGACATGCATCGTGCAGCTCGCATTGGGCAACATCGGGGTCTCGGGAGGCGGCGCGAACATCTTCCGCGGCCACGACAACGTTCAGGGCGCGACCGACATCGGTCCCAACCCCGATTCCCTGCCCGGCTACTACGGGCTGATCCCCGGCGCATGGAAGCACTGGGCGACCGTATGGGGCATCGACTACGACTGGATCAAGAAGCAGTACGCGTCGCAGGTGATGATGGAAAAGCCGGGAATGACCGTCTCGCGGTGGATCGACGGGGTGCTGGAGAAGAACGACCTGATCGACCAGGACAGCAACCTGCGGGCCGTCGTCTACTGGGGCCACGCGCCGAACAGCCAGTCGCGCGGCAAGGAAATGGTCGAGGCGATGAAGAAGCTCGACATGATCGTCGTCGTCGACCCCTATCCGTCGGCGACGGCGGCGATGGCCGCGATGGTGCGAAAGGACGGAGTCTACCTGCTGCCGGCCTGCACGCAGCTCGAGACATCGGGCAGCGTCACCGCGTCGAACCGATCGTTGCAGTGGCGCGAACGCGTGATCCGGCCGCTGTTCGAATCCCAGACCGACCAGGCGATCATGTACGCGTTCGCGAAGAAATTCGGCTTCGGTCCCGAGTTCGTCAAGAACTACGAGATCTGGAAGCCCGACGGCGACGCCAAATTCGAAGAGCCTACGCCCGAGTCGGTGCTGAAGGAGATCAACCACGGCACGTGGACGATCGGCTACACCGGGCAGTCGCCCGAGCGCCTCAAGCTGCACATGAAGAACATGGCGACCTTCGACGTCAAGACGCTGCGCGCCAAGGGCGGTCCCTGCGACGGCGATTATTACGGCCTGCCATGGCCCTGCTACGGCACCGCGGAGATCAAGCACCCCGGATCGCCCAACCTCTACGACGAGTCGCGCAGCCTGATGGAGGGCGGAGGATGCTTCCGCGCCAACTTCGGCGTCGAGCGCGACGGTGTCAGCCTGCTCGCCGAAGACGGCTCGTACCCGAAAGGCAGCGAGCTCACGACCGGCTACCCGGAGTTCGACCACGTGCTCTTGAAGAAGCTGGGCTGGTGGGACGACCTGACCGACGCCGAGAAGAAGGCTGCCGAAGGCAAGAACTGGAAGGTCGACCTGTCGGGCGGCATCCAGCGCGTCGCGATGAAGCACGGCTGCCACCCCTTCGGCAATGCGAAGGCCAGGGCGGTGGTCTGGAACTTCCCGGACGGCATCCCGCAGCACCGCGAGCCGCTCTATTCACCGCGCCCGGACCTGGTCGCCAAATACCCGACGCACGACGACAAGAAGGTGTTCTGGCGCCTGCCGACGCTCTACAAGAGCATCCAGGACGCGAACGTCAAGGACAAGATCGCCGACAAGTTTCCGCTCGTCCTGACCAGCGGACGGATGGTCGAGTACGAAGGCGGAGGCGAGGAGACGCGAAGCAATCCCTGGCTCGCCGAACTGCAGCAGGACAACTACATCGAGATCAATCCGGTCGATGCCAACAACCGCGGCGTCAAGGACGGCGAGTACGTATGGGTGAAGACGCCGACCGGCGCGCAGATCAAGGTCAAGGCATGGGTGACGGAGCGCGTCGGCAAGGGCACCGCGTTCGTTCCTTTCCACTTCTCCGGATGGTGGCAGGGCAAGGACATGCTCGAGTTCTATCCCGAAGGCGCGCATCCGATCGTTCGCGGCGAAGCGGTCAACACGGCCACCACCTATGGCTACGACTCGGTGACCATGATGCAGGAAACCAAGACGACGCTATGCCAGGTCGAGAAGCTCACCGCTTGACGAGGAGACGACAGCCATGGCGAGAATGAAATTCCTGTGCGACGCCGAGCGCTGCATCGCATGCAACGGCTGCGTCACCGCCTGCAAGCAGGAGAACGACGTTCCGTGGGGGGTCAACCGGCGCCGCGTCGTCACGATGAATGTCGGCGTGCCCGGCGAGCGCTCGATCTCGGTCGCCTGCATGCACTGCTCGGATGCGCCATGCATGGCGGTGTGCCCGGTCGACTGCTTCTACCACACCGAAGAAGGCGTCGTGCTGCACGACAAGGACCTGTGCATCGGCTGCGGCTACTGTTTCTATGCCTGCCCGTTCGGCGCGCCGCAGTTCCCGCAGACCGGCGCGTTCGGCGTGCGCGGCAAGATGGACAAATGCACGTTCTGCGCCGGCGGCCCCGAGCCCGACGGTTCGGAGGCCGAGTTCAAGAAATATGGACGCAATCGCCTTTCCGAGGGCAAGTTGCCCGCCTGCGCCGAGATGTGCTCGACCAAGGCGCTGCTGGGCGGCGACGGCGAGACGATCGCCGACATCTACCGCGACCGCGTCCTGCGCCGCGGCAAGGGCGCGGAAGTGTGGGGCTGGGCGACCGCCTACAAGCTGCCGCCCGCGGGCGCCAAGCCGCCGGCCGCCAATGGAGGGACCAAATCGTGAGCCCGATTCGCAGCTCGTTCGTCGTGACGCTCGCGGCCGTCGCCGCATTCGCGCTCGCCGGCTGCGGCGAGCGGCCGCAGGTCGTCACCTACAAGCAGGGGACGTATCAGGGCAAGGCCGACACGCCGCCCTGGAGCGGAGCGCAGTGGGGTGGCAACAAGCAGCAGTGGGACGAGGCGATCCATCAGCGCAATCAGGCGCAGAACGAATACAAGCGCATCGGTGGCTGACATGCGCGATCGAATCGTCCGTGCCGCGACGGCGATCTTCGCGGCGGTGCTCATCGCCGGCTCCAGTCCCGGGTTCGCGCAATCGCCCGCCGTCAATCCGGCGATCGCGGAAGCCGCCAAGGCCCAGCAGAAACAGCAGGTCGAGCAGCCGCTCAACAACCAGCCGATGTGGACGGAAGTGCGCTCCGGCGTGCCGCAGTTCACGTCGACCCGCGGACAGGAGACCAACGTCCTGATCCAGCCGCGGGGCGAGACCTGGCGCGCGTTGCGCAACGGCTGGGTCTCGATGTTGGCGGGGTGGGCGCTGGTCGCGATGCTCGCCGTCATCGCCCTCTTCTACATGATGCGCGGCACGCTGCAGCTGCATGAGCCCAAGACCGGACGCAATCTGCGCCGGTTCACCGCGTGGGAGCGGGCGATCCACTGGGCCGCTGCGATCAGCTTCAGCATCCTCGCGATCAGCGGCCTCATCATCGCGTTCGGCAAGAACCTGCTGCTGCCACTGATCGGCTACACGCTGTTCTCATGGCTGGCGATCCTGTCCAAGAACCTCCACAACTTCGTCGGCCCGCTGTTCGTCGTCTGCGTCGTCCTGCTG
>DAHUXO010000192.1 GCA_027307095.1 Betaproteobacteria bacterium
CAGCGTGAACCAGAAGTACCGGAGGTCGGCATCCAGCGAGATCCCGAACAGCGACGGGCGCGGGATGCCCGAGATCCCGAGGGGCCCGCCGGTGATCGCCGACTCGTTGCGCATGACCAGGAACACGAGGATGTTGAAGCCCAGCGTCGCGAACGCGAGGTAGTGGTGCTGCACCCGCAGCGCCGGAAATCCGACCAGCAGGCCGACGAGGAAGCAGGCGACCGCTGCGATCGGCAGCACCAGGAAGAACGGCCAGCCGAGCTTCAGCAGGATGGCGGCGTGGTACGCGCCGATGCCGAAGAACGCCGCCTGCCCGAGCGACATCTGTCCCGCGTAGCCGACCGTCAGGTTGAGACCGAACGTCGCCATAAGGTAGACGCAGAACAGCGCGCAGAGGTAGACGCCGTAGCCCTTGAGGAACAGCGGGAGGACCGCGAATGCGCCGATCCCGACGATCAATGCCAGCTTGCCGGTCTTGGCGTTCATACTTTGCGCTCCTCGGCCTTGCCGAGCAGGCCTTCGGGACGAAACAGGATCACCACCATGAACAGCACCAGCGCCACTCCCTCCTTGTACGCAGGCGAGACGTAGAATCCGATGACGTTCTCGAGCACCCCGATCAGCACGCCGCCCAGCAGGGCGCCGCTGGTCTGGTTGAATCCGCCGATGATGGCGGCGAAGAACGCTTTCTGCCCGATCGCGTCGCCCATGTCGAACTTGGCGAGGTAGGTGGGCGAGATCAGCAGCGAGGCGACGACGGCCAGCACTGCGTTGATGATGAATACGTAGAGCACCATCGTCTTCACGTTGATGCCGAGCACCTTGGCGGCGTCCATGTTCTGGGCGCAGGCCTGCATCGCTCGTCCGGTGACGGTGCGCTTCAGGAACAGCTGCAGGCCGATGACGATCAGGCCTGCGATAAGCAGCGTCCCGACGTCGGAATACGAGACGTGGGTGCCGAAGAATGCGAACTGGCCCGCGGGGAACACGCTCGGGAAAGGCTGGGCCTCGGTCGCGTAGCTGGCCTTCACGAACTGCTTGAGCCCGATGGACAAGCCCAGGGTCGCAATCACCAGCGGGATGACGCCGTGCCTGATCAGGGGGTCGACGACGATGCGCTTGAAACCGATGCCGAGCAGGACCGCCGAAACGAGACAGGCCACCAGGAAGGCGAGCCAAAGCGGCGCGCCGTGCGTCGTGCAGATCAGCATCGTGAACGCGGGAAGCATCACGAACTCGCCTTGGGCGAAGTTGATGGTTCCAGATGCCTGCCACAGCAGCGTGAAGCCTAGCGCCGCCAGCGCGTAGATGGCGCCGGTCGCGGTACCCGACACGATGAGCTGGATCAGATCGACCATGACTTGCCCTCCAGAGTGAGCCCGCGCCGGACGCGGGCCCTCCGCAGCCGCGGCGCCCTGCGCAAGTTGCACGCAAGGCGCCGGTGGTGCGACCCGGTCAGAACGGATGCAGCGGCGGCAGCGTCTCGAACACGACCTGCTTGCCGTTCTCGACCTTGCTCATGAAGCTTTCGCGGTCGATGTCGCCGTTCTTGTCGAACGCGACATCCATCAGCACGCCGGGATGATCCTTGACCAGGATCTTGGCGCCGTGCAGCGCCGCGGCCAGCGCCTTGCTGTCGAACTTGCCGATCTTCTCGGTCATCGCCTTGACGACATACATCGCGGTGTAGCCCTTGATGCCGTTGTGGTCGGGCTTGTACTTGAATTCCTTCTGGAACTTCTCGGCGAAGGCCCGGACCGCCGGGATCGGGGCGTCGGGGCTCAGGCCGACGTGGGCGATGGCGCCATTGGCGGCAGGTCCGGCGAGCTCGATCACCTTCTGGCCCGTGAGCGTCGTTTCCCCGACACGCGGCTTGTTGTAGCCCTGCTTCGCGAGCTCACGCAGCGTCCGCGCCGCCTCCTCCTCGTTCACGTAGACGAACACGCCGTCGGAGCCGGACTGCTTGACCTTCAGCACGGCGCCCGAGAAATCGACCTGCCCCTGGTCCGTGGAAACGTCGGCGCCGAGCTTGATCCCCTCGGCGTTGATCGCCTTGATGAACTCGTCGTGGCCACCCTTGCCGAAGTCGTTGTTGACCCAGATCATGTCGACGGTCTTCAGCTTCAGCGCGTTCTTCATGTAGCGCGCGACGCGCGGCATCGCGTTGGACTGCGTGAACGACGTCCGGAAGATGTACGGATTCCCCTGCTGTGTGATGTTCGCCGCTTCGCCACCGGTGAAGTTGGTGATCTCCGCCTTCCGCGTCACGTCCATGCTGACGAAGATCGAGCCGGAGAACACCGGGCCCATCACCACGTAGGCGTTCTGGTCGACCGCCTTCTGGGCGAGCGCCTTGGCAACGCCGGGGTTGGATTGCGTGTCGTTGAACGTGTAGTCGATCTTGCGGCCGAGGATTCCGCCGCTGGCGTTGATCTCCTGCACCGCCATCCTGACACCGTCGTTGAAGTTCGTGCCCGACACCGCGCCGGGGCCCGACAGTTCGACCAGCCCGACGATCGGAACCGGGCCGGTCTGCGCGGCCGCGGTCGCGGCGACGCCGAGCATCATCGCGCCTATCCATCCTGCGAATCGTTTCATTACTGCCTCCTTGGGTTTGACGGGGAACTGCTACTGCACACTCCGCCTGGCGCGAGCGCCGGGCGCGGAATCGGGTGAAGCACATCGCGACTGCCGTGGCATCGCGCGGTTATCATTGTGCCGCGCAAGGCGCGATGCGCCCGCGGTCTCGACGCGGCCTCGCGATCGGATGCGACGCTCGGAACAGGAGAAGCCGTGGGAATGCAGCCGGTGCTGGGACACGAAGACGCCGCGATCGCCATCGAGACGATCCGCGACGAGCTCGCGCGGCGGGGCAAGACGGCGGTCATCGCCGTGGCCGATGCCCACGGCGAGCTGTTGGCCCTCGTCCGCCTGGACGGCGCACCGCTCAGCTCGATCGCCGTCGCGACGAACAAGGCGTGGACCGCCGCGCGTCTGCGCCGTCCGACGCGCGTGCTGGGCGCCGGTGTGCGCGCGAAAGGCATCGACATCGGCTATTACGGCGATCCACGGCTGACGGGTTTCGGCGGCGGCGTACCGGTCTGGGCGGGCGCGCAAGTCGCCGGCGCCATCGCGGTCAGCGCGCTGTCCGACGAGGAGGACGAGGCGCTCGTGATGCTGGCGATCGCCGCTCTCGCCGGCCGCGGCTACACGTCCGAACCCGCAGCCTGAGTCTCCGCCTGGGCCCGCGCCTCGCGGGGGCTCAGGCAGCATGCCGACCCGGCAGCGGCTCGTCACAGCACGCTGCCCATGCCGCCGTCGACGACGATCTGCTGGCCGCTGACATAGGCGGCCGCGTCGGAAGCGAGGAACACGGCAATGCCGGCGAGGTCGCGGGGCTTGCCCCAGCGCCGCAGCGGCACCCGCGCGTTGATCCGCTCGACGAACGCCGCATCCTTGCGCAAGCCGGCGCTCAGGTCGGTCTCGAAATACCCCGGCGCGATCGCGTTGCAGGTGATCCCGTGCTCGCCCAACTCGGCGGCGAGCGAACGCGTGAGTCCGGCGAGGCCCGCTTTCGACGCCGAATAGGCGTGGATCGTCGGGCGCCCGAGGATGCCGGTGAGCGAGGTCGTGAACAGGATGCGCCCGTGGCCCTGGCGCATCATCGGCAGGGCGGCGCGTTGTGCGAGCACGAAGCAGGCGTCGAGGTTGGCATTCATCACGCGGCGCCAGTCCTTGAGGTCCCAGTCCGGCAGCGGTCGCGAGTGATGGATCCCGGCATTGGCAACCAGGATGTCGAGCCTGCCGTGCCGTGCGACGACCGCATCGACGCCTGCGCGGGCCGCCGCGTCATCGACGACATCGAACGCGGCGGTCGTCGCCGCCAGCCCACGGGTGGCGAGTTCCCGAGCGCGCGCCTCGAGCGTGGCCGGGTCGCGGCCGTTCAGGACGACGGTCGCACCTGCTTCCGCCAGCCCCTCGGCCATCGCGAGGCCGAGCCCGCGCGACGAGCCGGTGATCAGCGCCACCCGGCTGGCGAGGGAAAAGAGCGGCATCGTCATGATCGGCTGCGTCGGGACGTCGTCGGGCGCGGATCGGTGGGTCGCATCGCGATCAGACGGTCGCTTCGATCATCCGGCGCAACTCGGCCGTGATCTCCGGCATGATGCCGAACCAGGCCTTGAATGCGGGTCGCGCCTGGTTGAGGAGCATGCCCAGCCCGTTGACCGTCCGGTTGCCGCGTGCGCGCGCCGCAGCGAGCAGCGGTGTCTCGAGCGGGATGTAGATCGCATCCGACACCAGTGTGGCGCTGGGCAGCGCCGCGAGGTCGAGTTCCAGCGGCGGCTGACCGGACATTCCCTGGCTGGTCGTGTTGACGAGCAGCGCGACATCGGCGATCGCCGCGTGTCGCCGCTCCCAGGGCACGACCGAAACCGGCCCGCCGATCGCC
>DAHUXO010000196.1 GCA_027307095.1 Betaproteobacteria bacterium
ACGACGATGGCCCGCGGCGACGGTCAGCAGGTGCAGGTCGTGATTGCCCAGCACCATCGTCGCGGCAGGACCCAGCGACTTGACTTCGCGCAGCACCGCGAGCGAGTCGGGACCGCGATTGACGAGGTCGCCGACCAGCCAAAGACGATCGCAGGCCGGCGAGAACCCGATCAGCGACAGCATCTCGCAGAATTCCGCGTGACAGCCCTGGATGTCGCCGATTGCGTAGAGCGCCATGAAGATCGTTGGAACGTCACCCACTATAATCGCGGCGCATTGTAACAACCCCGGCAGCGACTTCCCTTGACTCCCTCCCTCAACGCCGCGCAGCGCGAGGCCGTGCGCCACGACTGCGGGCCCCTGCTCGTGCTCGCGGGCGCGGGCAGCGGCAAGACGCGCGTCATCACCGCCAAGATCGCGCATCTGGTCGCGCGCGGCGTCGCGCCGGAGCGCATCGTCGCGATCACGTTCACCAACAAGGCGGCGCGCGAGATGCGCGAGCGGGCGCAGGACCTGCTGCGCCGCGAAGGCGCCGCCGACGCGGCCGGCGCGGTGAAGATCTCGACCTTCCACTCGCTGGGCCTTTCGATCGTGCGCGCCGAGCATCGTGCGCTGGGCTTGCGCTCCGGTTTCTCGATCCTCGATCCGGGCGACCTCGAGTCGATCGTCGGCGAGCTCGCGGCATCAGCCGACCGCGGCCGCACGCGTGCCATCCAGTGGAAGATCAGCCAGTGGAAGAACGCGCTCGTTTCGCCGGAGGAGGCGCTGTCCGCCGCCGCCGACGACGCCGAGCGCATCGCCGCGCGCGCCTACCTCGGCTACGCCGAGGCGCTTCGGGCCTACCAGGCGGTCGATTTCGACGACCTGATCGGGCTGCCCGTCACCCTCCTCGACAACGATGCAGCCGCGCGTGAGCGCTGGCAGGCGCGCTGCGCACACGTGCTGATCGACGAGTACCAGGACACCAATCCCGCGCAATACAGGCTGTTCCGTCATCTGGTGGGCGCGGCGACGCCGTTCACGGCGGTGGGCGACGACGACCAGGCAATCTACGGCTGGCGGGGCGCGACGCTCGACAACCTCGCCGCGCTGCCGCGCGACTATCCGCAGCTTCGCGTCATCAAGCTCGAGCAGAATTACCGCTCGACGGTGCGCATCCTGCGCTGCGCCAACGCGCTGATCGGCAACAACCCCAAGCTTTTCGACAAGCGCCTGTGGACCGAGCTCGCGCACGGCGATCCGCTGCGCGTGACGCCTGCGGCCGACGACGAGGCCGAGGCCGAGCTGGTCGTCCACCGGCTGCTCGCGCACAGGTTCGAGCACCGGTCGCGCTTTTCCGATTACGCGATCCTCTACCGCGGCAACCACCAGGCGCGCGTGTTCGAGACGGTGCTGCGCGCGCAGTCGGTTCCCTACGAGATCTCGGGCGGAACCTCTCTGTTCGAGCGCACCGAGATCAAGGACGTGGTCGCCTACCTGCGGCTCGTCGCCAACGACGACGACGATCCGGCATTCCTGCGTGCGATCGCCGTCCCCAAGCGCGGCGTCGGGCAGGCGACGCTGCGGCAGCTGGGCGAGATCGCGGCCGCACGCAAGGTCTCGCTGTTCGGAGCGGTGTTCGAGCCGGAGGCGGCCGGCACGCTGGGCACACGTGCGAAGAGCGCATTGGCCGAGTTCTGCGCGCTGATCAACGGCCTGCGCCACCGTGCCGAGCGCGAGTCGGCGGGCAGGTTGCTGGCCGACATGATGCGCGGCATCGGCTACGCCAACTGGCTGACCTCGACGCTGGACCGCAAGGACGCGATCATGCGCATGCAAAGCGTGGACGACTTCATCGGCTGGCTGTCGCGCAAGGGCGAGGCCGACGGCAAGAACCTGCTCGAGCTCACCCAGATGATCGCGCTGATCACGATGCTCGAGGGCCGCGAGAGCCGGGAAGGTGAGGGGCCCGACGCCGTGCACCTTTCGACGCTGCACGCCGCCAAGGGCCTCGAGTTCCCGCACGTGTTCCTCGTGGGCCTCGAGGAAGGCATCCTGCCGCACCGCGAGGCGGTCGAAGCGGGGAACGTCGACGAGGAGCGGCGGCTGATGTACGTGGGCCTGACGCGCGCGCAGAGGAGCCTGCAGATGTCCTACTGTCGCAGCCGCAAGCGGGCCGGCGAGAAGGTCGACTGCGCGCCCTCGCGCTTTATCGCCGAGCTCGCGCAGGAAGACCTGCGCCATTCCGGGGAGCCGCTGTCGGCCGACGAGGCGACGCGGGCGAAGAGCAGCGGCAACGCGCGGCTGGCCGCGCTGAAGGCTCTGGTCGCGCGCTGAATGGACTGCGCCGACCCGCAGTGCCCCGCGGCGCTGCGAATCGGCGGTGGCCGCCGGGGCTACTTCGCCGCAGCCGTCATGTAGTCGACGGCAGCCTTGACCTCGGCGTCGGAGAGGTTCGCGTTTCCGCCCTTCGGGGGCATCGCGCGCAGGCCGTGCAGCGCGGCGTCGTAGAGCGTGTTCATCCCGGTCGCGATGCGCGGCGCCCAAGCGGCCTTGTCGCCGAATTTCGGCGAGCCCACAAGGCCCGTCGCGTGGCAGACGTGGCAGGTTCCTTCGTAGACCTTCTTGCCATCGGCGTTGCCGCCGGCCGAGGCGACGGTCGCCGCCACGCCGGCAGCAGCGGCGGGTGCCGCAGCGGCCGCAGCAGGGGTCGCGGGTGGGGCGGCGGTGGCAGGAGCAGCGGGGCTCGCCGGTGCGGCGGCGGTGGCAGGAGCAGCGCTGGGGGTGGGTAGCTTGAAGCCGGCTCCTGCGAGATTCGCCATGTAGACGACCGCGCGATGGACTTCGTCGTCGGTCAGGTCCGAGTTGCCGCCCTTGGCGGGCATCACGCCCGCCTTGCCCTGGAACCCGGCGAGCGCATGCTGGAGCAGCACCTTCTCGCCTTGGGCGATGCGCGGACCCCATGCGGCCTTGTCGCCTGCCTTGGGCGCGCCTGCGAGGCCCGTCTCGTGGCAGGTCTTGCACACCTGCGCGAACACCTGGTCGCCGGTCAGGTTGCCTTTCGGACCCGTCGCTTCTGCCATGACGATGCTGCCGACGGGCTTGATCCGGGCGACGATCGCGTCCTCGCTCTCGTGTCCGGCCGGGTTGCCGCTGGTGATCAGCTGCGACAGCAATCCGATGAGCGCGATGGGGATCGCGAAGGCGAGCAGGACGATGATGATGAGCTGCTTGGGCGACTTGATCGGGGAGGCGTGCTGGTCGTGTTCCATGGCGGCCGCGGCGGTCGGAAAGGGTGGCATGCCGCCCGGCGACGCTTGCGCGCGGCTCGAGGGCAAAAACTCGAATTATACGTGGCTGCGCAGTCGTGCGCGCGGCCCGGCACATCGGCCGTGGTCCCGACTCCCGCCGGGATATAATTGACGCTGCGACGCGCCCGTAGCTCAGTTGGATAGAGTATTGGTTTCCGAAGCCAAGGGTCACAGGTTCGAATCCTGTCGGGCGCGCCATCTTCAGTGCAAAGGGACTTGCCCCTTGCGACGGCGGCGGGCATCGCGTCCTCGCGCGGATCTCGGCCGGGAGTGCTACGGCGGCGCGCTGCGGACGAAGGCACCGAGAAGCCCGGTCGCGTCGGGGCCATGCGCGTCATTGTAGGGGTACTGCTCGTCGCCGCCGCTCCAGGCGTGGCCCAGCCCGTCGATCAGTACATGCCGCGCCACGAGGCGCGGGCCGTTGTTCCATTCGCTGGTCGTGACCTGGCGGCCATTGGTCGTGGTCGACGCGACGCGATCAGGAGACGGAAGTTCGGTAACGGCGCCCGATGTCGCCGCCGGATGGGCGTTTAGCGCGAGATACTGGCGGACAAGTTGGACGGCGTTGATCGGCGGCACGGCAGTGTCGAGCGAGCCCTGGATGGCGATCAATGGCACGGGCAGCGTCGAGGGGTCCGCGGCAGCGCGCGCATCGGCTCCGGTTTGGGCAACGTCGGTGTCGGCGCCGTTGCTTATGACTGCGAGTGCCATGTACGGCGACGACGCTGCGCCGCAGGCTGTGCCGGAGTGGATGAACGTGCCGGCCACCAGATCCGGCCGGCGCAGGCCAAGTATCGCGGCGAGGCCGCCGCCAGACGACATCCCGGCGACGAACACGCGGCGCCGGTCGATTCGGTAGCGGTCGCGCACCTCCTCGATCTGCGCAGCGACGATCGCCGTCTCACCCCAGCCTCGCGCCGTTCCGCCGTCGTACCAGTTCCAGCATCCCCACCTGTTCGCGCCGTTCTTCTGCCGCGGAAGCAGCACCAGACATCCGAGGTCGTCGGCCGTGTCCGCGATACGCGTACCCGCCGCGATGTCCTCGGGCGTCTGCTGGCAGCCGTGGATCAACACGATCAGCGGAGCCTCTGGCCGGTTCGCGTGACCTTTCGGAACATAGACCAGGTAGTCGCGCTGCGGCAGGATCCACGGCGCGACGGCGAGGAAGCCGCGGAAGGTTCCTTTCCCGCCGGTCTCGAAGCGCGCCGGTTCCGGTGGCTTGCGCCGGAAGAGCCTGGCAAAGAACGCCTTGGCGCGGGACCAGAGACCGCGAAGGTCGACCATGGTACGGAGGATTCTCCTTCGGAGACCGCGAGGAAGCGCCGGCTCTCGCCGCCAGGACGAGGACTGAATGTGGCTCTCGTCCCAGCAACCCAGAACATGGTACCCAAAGCCGCGCGCGGCATCATCGAGACTGGCGGCGACTCTGCAACGCCTGCGGTCGCTTACTTTCAGTTACTTGACTGAGGATGGATTTGAGCAGCACCATCCG
>DAHUXO010000231.1 GCA_027307095.1 Betaproteobacteria bacterium
GCGCAAGTGGCAGGTTGAGGAGGAGGTTCTGCGGCTTGAGCCGCAGCCGGTGATTCGGGTCCATCGCCATCGCGAGCCATACCGGCCGGCCCGCGAGCTCGGCGCGCATGTCGCCCGGATTGGCGAAATCGAGACGGAACAGCGCGAGCAGGCTCCGCAGCCGCGTCTGGTCGACGTCCTGGCGATTGTACAGGTCGTTGAGGATGCCGCTGGCCTCGGCATCGAGGCCGACATGCCATGTCCACTGCCGGTCGTCGATCTTGCGCTCGCCGCGGATCGCGACCTCGACCCCCAGGAAGTGCACGATCCACGCCTCGAACACACGCATCAGCGCGACCTGGAGCGGTTGTCCGCGGTTCAGGCTCACCGACAGGTCGTGGCGTTCGTCGCGCTCCCAGTAAATAGCCGCGTTGTCGGCGGACAGGACGTCGAGGTCGACGCTGCGCAGCGGCGTGCGGTGGCTCGCGAGCAGCTCCCCCAGTGATCCGAATCCGGCGCCTTGCGCGTGCCGCTCGACGGTCTCGTCGTCGGCGGCCATCACGCCGCCATCCTCGGTGATCGCGATCTTCTGCGGGCGGAACAGCATTTCGGCGGCTCTCGCCGTCAGCGGATCGGCGCCTTCGCCCAGGATGTGGCGCAACACGACCTGCGCAAGCTGCGCGACGAAGAGCGGCGGGACATCGACGCCCGAGCCGCGAAACAGGTCGACGTAGGCGCTCTCGAGCGACGGGGCGGCGACCAGGCGATCCCGAAAGCGCAGCCAGATCGCATAGTTCTCGCGCGCATCGGCGTCGGCGATTGCGGCGATGCCATCCGGCTCGATGCCGCGCCGAGGATCGGCGAGCAGCCGGTCGTGCAGCCGCAGCTCGGCGTCGCAGGACTCGGGCACCGGGGCGAGCTCGGGCCGCAGCAGGTAGCTGCGCAGGAAATCGTCGGTGACGTCGAGGCGGCCGTCAGCACGGACCGACAGCAGCCGGTAACCGCAGCCGCGCCAGAAATCAGGCACCGCCCAGCATCGCCTTCTTGAGGTCGCCCTGCACCGGATGCTCGCCCAGCCAGATGTCGGTCAGTGCGCGGTTGAACGCGTCGCCGCCGATCTCCCCGCGCTCCTTGCCGTCGAGCACGATCCGGGTCACGCCGTCGACGAAGTCCAGTGACACGACGCTGCCTTCGCCGAGCTCCTTGAACGACTGCATGATCGAGATCAGCGCCTCGGTCTGCGACTTGATCGCCGAACGCTCGGCCTCGGTCGTGTTGTCTTTCAGGCCGTCCACCAGTGCGTCGACCAGCTGGTCCGCGGTCAGGCTGCGCAGCATGTTCATCTGGATGCGTCGGGGAGCCTGGGCGAGCACCGCCGGCGTCGACGTCGCCTTGGCCGGCAGGTAAAGGCTGCCGACGTAGACCTTGAAGATGAACTTCTTCCGGATCCCCGCTCCGTTCAGCACGAGCCCGCTTCCGCCGACCGTCGCCTTGTCGTCCAGATGCACGCCCGCGACATCGAGCGCCCACGCGTTCCCGACCATCGCGAGTGCGAGCGCCAGCAGCATTGCGATGCATTTGCGCGTCATGTTCGTTGCCTCTCCGCTTCGTGCTGGACCGCCTCGAAAATGCCCGCGGCGCCCATTCCGGTTCCCACGCACATCGTCACCAGCCCGTATTTCAGGCCGCGACGCCTCATGCCGTGCACGATCGTCGCCGTGCGCACGGCTCCCGTCGCGCCCAGCGGATGACCGAGCGCGATCGCCCCGCCCAGCGGATTGACCTTCGCAGGATCGAGGTCGAGGTCGCGAATCACCGCGAGGCTCTGCGCCGCGAACGCCTCGTTCAGCTCGATCCAGTCGAGGTCCTGCTGGCGGATGCCGGCGACCTTGAGCGCCTTGGGAACGGCCTTGACGGGACCGATGCCCATGAACTCCGGCGGCACGCCGGCAGCCGCATAGCCGCACCAGCGGGCGAGCGGGGCGAGGTCGAGCTCCCGCAGGATACGCTCGCTGACCAGGATCGACGCCGCAGCGCCGTCCGACATCTGGGAGCTGTTGCCCGCGGTGACGCTGCCTTTCGCCGCGAACACGGGCCTCAGCCTGGCAAGGCTCTCGGCCGTCGTGTCGACGCGCGGCCCTTCGTCGCGCGCGACGCTGTGCCTGCGCTCGACGACGCGGTCGGACGCGAGGTCGGGTTCGCGGGCGACGACGTCGACCGGAGAGATCTCCCGGTCGAATTCCCCGCCCGCCTGCGCCGCGAGCGCCTTGCGGTGCGATGCGAGCGCGAAAGCGTCCTGGTCCTCGCGCGAGACGTTCCACTTCGCGGCGAGCTTTTCCGTCGTCAGCCCCATGCCGTAGGCGATGCCCACGTTCTCGTCGCCGTCGAACACGTCGGCGTTGAGCGCAAGGCGCCCGAGCATCGGGATCATGCTCATGCTCTCGGTGCCCGCGGCGATCACGATGTCGGCCTCGCCAGTCCGGATGCGGTCGGCGGCGATCGAGACGGCATTCAGTCCGGACGAGCAGAAGCGGTTGATCGTCATGCCCGGGACGCCCGGCGGCAATCCGGCGAGCAGCACCCCGATGCGCGCGACGTTCATTCCCTGCTCGTACTCGGGCATCGCGCAGCCGACGATCACATCGTCGACGCGGGCGGGATCGATCGACGGCACCTGCGCGAGCACGCGCCTCAGCACGTGCGCGAGCAGGGTGTCGGGCCGGGTGGTCCGGTACGCGCCACGCGGCGCCTTGCCCACCGGCGTTCGCGTCGTCGCCACCACCCAGGCATCCTGCATCCGCGTTGTCATCCGGATTCTCCTGTCGCCGCCATGCCGCGCATCGGCGACGCGCGGGTTGCCCCACACGCCTCAGTTGCGCAGCGGCTTGCCCGTCGCCAGCGTGTGCGCGATCCGCGCCTGCGTGCGGGGGTCGCGCAGCAGCTCCATGAACTCTTTGCGCTCGACCTCGAGCAGCCAGCGTTCGTCGACGAGACTGCCCGCATCGACGTCGCCACCGCACATCGCGCGCGCGAGCCGCAGGCCCACCTCGAAATCCCAGGGCGTGATGAATGCACCTTCGCGCATGTTGACGAGCATCATCTCCAGCGTCGCGAGGCCGGTCCTGCCGGCGACCGGAATCGCACGCGGCGGGAACGGGGGCCGGTAACCGGCATGCGCCAGCGCCCGCGCCTGCGCCAGCGCCACGTGCAGCACCTCGTCCGGATGCATGACGACGACATCCGCCGGCCGCAGGAAGCCCAGCTCGCGCGCCTCCAGCGCGCTCTTCGACACCGTGGCCTTCGCAACGGTCTGGAAGTACGTGCGCAGGAACGGGAACTGGTCGAGTTGCCCGCCGGCGTTCCCGCGCCTGGCTTCGTCCGCGGCGCGGAGCGCAAGTTCCTTCGACCCACCGCCTCCGGGGATCAGCCCCACCCCGGTCTCCGGGAGCCCGATGTAGGACTCGAGCGCCGCCACCGTCCGGTCGCAGTGCAGGACCAGCTCGCAGCCCCCGCCCAGCGCCATGCCGCGCACGGCCGCCACCGTCGGCACGAGGCTGTAGCGCAGGCGCAGCGACGTCTGCTGGAAGCGCGCGACGATGCGCTCGATGCCCTCCCATTCGCTGCGCTCGATCGCCGGCGCGAGCGCAGCGAGGTTGGCGCCCAGCGAAAAGGGCTCGCGCGCCTGCCAGATGACCAGCCCCGCGAACTCGCGCTCGGCGCGGTCGATCGCGCTCTGCAATCCGTCGAGCACGCCGTCGGACACGGTGTTCATCTTGGTCGTGAACGACACGATGCCGACATCACCCCCGAGGTGCCACATCCGCAGCGCGTCGGTCTCGAAGATCGTCGTTCCGCGGTCCTGCCGCTCGCCCTGCATGGCCTCCGGAAACGCCTGCCGGCGATACACGGGCAGCGACGAGCGCGCGACGAATGCGTCGCGGGCGGGACTGTAGGCGCCGCCTTGCGCGTGCACGCC
>DAHUXO010000202.1 GCA_027307095.1 Betaproteobacteria bacterium
CTGCGGCGTCTCCTCGGGCGGCGCCTGCGCGATTGCCCTGCGGATCTCGCAGGCCGTCGCGAATGCCACGATCGTGTTCATCGTGTGTGATCGCGGCGACCGCTACCTGTCCACGGGCGTGTTCCCCGCATGACGCGTTGGAGCGAGGGGTTCGCGCGGCCGATCGCGCGGCGGTCGACGTGACGCCCGTCCTCGCCTTCGACATCGAGACGGTGCCCGACGTCGCCGGCATCCGGCGCATCCACGACATCGGTCCCGCGGTCGACGACGCCGGCGTGCTCGCCTGGTTCGCGCAGCGGCGACGCATGGCGACCGGCGGCGATTTCATGCCGCATCATCTTCAGCAAGTCGTCGCAATCGCCTGCGTCCTGCGCGACGCCGGCGGGCTGCGGGTATGGTCGATCGGCGAGGCGGCCGACGCGGAGCCCGAGCTGGTGCGCCGGTTCTTCGACGGCATCGAACGCTACACACCGCAACTGGTGTCCTGGAACGGCAGCGGCTTCGACCTGCCGGTGCTCCAGCACCGCGCGCTGATCCACGGCGTCCCGGCGGCGAGATACTGGGACTGGGGCGACGAGAACCGCGATTTCAAGTTCAACAACTACCTGTCGCGCTATCACACACGCCACCTGGACCTGATGGACGTGCTCGCGCAATACCAGCCGCGCGCGAACGCAGGGCTCGACGCGATGGCGCGGCTGTGCGGCTTCCCCGGCAAGCTGGGCATGGACGGCAGCGAGGTCGCGGGGGCGATCGCCGCGGGCCGCATCGCCGACGTGCGCAACTACTGCGAATGCGACGTGCTCAACACCTACCTGGTCTACCAGCGCTTTCGTCTGATGCGCGGCGAATTCGACGCTGACCACTACGCGCGCGAGATTGCGCTGGTGCGCGAGCGCATCGCCGCGTCCGGGGCGCCGCACTGGCGCGAGTTCATTGGACGATGGGACGCCTAGCGCGTCGCTAGAGCGTCAACCGGCCGCGTCCGATTTCGATCACGCGCCCGGATACCCGGATCGAGCGGTCGCCGGCCACCGTGAGCCCGAGCCGGCACGGCCGCCCCGCGGCATCGCCCTGTTCGATCGACAGGCGTTGCGGCAAGGGCGCACCGGTCGCGAGCAGCCATCCGCCGAGGTTCGCCGCGGCCGAGCCGGTGCCCGGGTCTTCGACGACCGCGCCGTGCTTCGGAAAGAAAAAGCGCGCGACCACGCGCGAGCCTTCTTGCGCGAAGACGTAGGCCATCGCGCGCGTCGCGTTGCTGCCGTGCTCGGCCAGCGCCGCAGCCGACGGTCGGGCGCGACCGACCGCGTCGATCGATGCGAGGGGGATCAGCAGCTGCTCGCTGCCGGTGTCGACCCACAGCGGCCCGGCGCCAGCGGCCACGTCGCCGACTTCGAGCCCGAGCATCGCCGCCATCTGCTCGCGCGTCGCGTCCGGCTGGCGGTGCGTCGGCGCATTCGCTTCGAGCGTCCACACGTCCCCCTCGGCCACGATCGGGATGACCCCCGCGCGCATCTCGAGCGTGACCCGGTCGCCCGTTCCGCGCAGCGCGCGCACCACATGCGCGGTGCCGAGCGTTGGATGACCGGCGAACGGCATCTCGAACGCGGGCGTGAATATCCGCACCCGCGCGCTCGCCCGCTCAGACGGCAGGATGAACGTCGTCTCCGACAGGTTGAACTGCAGCGCGAGCGCCTGCATGGTCGCGTCGTCGATGCCGCGCGCGTCCTCGACCACCGCCAGCGGATTGCCGGCGAGCGGCGTTTCGGCGAAGACGTTCAGGATGCGGAAGTCGGCGTGCATGGCAGTCGGGAGGGGAACGTATCGGAGGGACACCGGCGCGCGCCGGATCGGCAGGGGCGGGCGCGCCGCAACGGCGCGGATCATCGCTCCTCTCGCGCGTCGATCACCGCTGCGGCAAGTGCCTCGAACGCCTCGTTGCCCGTGCCTTCCACCCGCAGCACCCGGGCGTCGCGATGGCGCGGGAAATTGCGCTCGATCGCGCGCTCGTAGGAGGGGTCGTAATGCAACTCGAGGAGCTCGTTCGCGAGCTGCGCCGTCGCGCCCTCGGCCGCCCATTGCGCCCAGCGCGCGATCGCGCGCTTGCCGTGCAGCTTCTCCAGCGGTGCGAGCTGCGCCTGCAGCGCCGCTCCGTCGCCGGCCAGATGCGCATAGTCGGTTTCGAGCATCGCGACGCGCAGCGGCTGCGGCGCTTCGAGGCGCAGGCAGGGCGAGGCGCGCATCGCCTCGAGCAGCGCGTCGGGCACTTGCAGCCGGCCGATGCGCTTGCTCTCCGATTCGACGAACACGGGACGTGCCGGATCGAACCGGGCGAGCTCGGCGTAGATGCCGCTCTCGAAGGCTTTCTGCGTCGGCTGCGGATCGCCGGGAAGGTCGCCCAGCAGCGACCCGCGGTGCTTCGCGAGCCGCTCGAGATCGAGCACCTGCGCGCCGGCTTGCGCAAGGGCCGTGAGCAATCGCGACTTGCCCGATCCCGTGAAGCCGCAGACGACTTCGAAGTCGAAGCGCTGCGGAAGGTGGGTGAGCATCAGCGCGACGTGACGCCGCCATCCGCGATAGCCGCCTTCGAGCTGCACCGCGCGGAACCCGATCTCGGCGAACACCTGCACGAGCGCGCGGCTGCGCTGGCCGCCGCGCCAGCAGTAGATCAGGGGGCTCCATTCGCGCGGCTTGTCGGCTGCGTGCGCGCTGACGATGTCGGCGATGTTGCGGGCGACCAGCGCCGCGCCGATCTTGCGGGCGTCGAAGGCCGAGACCTGCGCGTAGAGCGTTCCGACGCGCGCGCGCTCGGCATCGTCGAGCACCGGCAGGTTCACCGCACCGGGCAGGTGGTCGTCGGCGAATTCCGAGGGCGAGCGCACGTCGATGCGTTCGCCGAACGACGCCCATTGCTCGACCGCGGCCTTGGCCATCGGTCGCAGCGGCGGCCCCGGGGGCAACGGCGCGTTCATCGTCGCCGGAGCAGCGGGCGCAGCGCCGGCCACACGTTGTCGAGGATCCGCGGCTGCGCGGCCGCGACCGGATGGATGCGGTCGGGCTGGAACTGCGCGAGGTCCTCTCCGAAGCCCTTGAAGAGCCACGGCACCAGAGGCGCCTTGCGGGCTTTCGCGACGTCGGCGAAGACCTGCTCGAACTCGCTCGCGTAGGCCGGCCCGTAGTTGGGCGGCACCCGCATGCCGAGGAGCAGCGGCTTGGCATGCGCCGCCTGCACGGCCGCGACGATCGCCTCGAGATTGGCGCGCGCGGCGCGAAGATCGCCGCCGCGCAACGCGTCGTTGCCGCCGAGCTCGATGATCACGACCGCCGGGTGGTGTTCGCGCAGCAGCGCGGGCAGCCGCGCCCGGCCGCCGGCGGTCGTGTCGCCGGAGATCGACGCGTTGATCACCCGCTGCGGGTAGCCGTCCTGCGCGAGCTTCGTTGCGAGCAGTGCGACCCAGCCTTCGTTCGACGCGAGTCCGAGCCCGGCCGAGATCGAGTCGCCCAGCACCAGCAGCGTCGGCGCAGCCGGCGCCGCGGAGGCGGGCCCATACGCCACGCTGGCGAGCGCGAACGCCGCCAACGCGAGCCAGCGAAGGAATCGTGGGATGCGGGAGCTCATTCGAATGTCGGCGTCGTCTGCGTGACATTGTAGCGGGGGAGCACGGCATCGCCCGCGGCAGGCAACCGCAGACGGCCGAACGCGGCCCGCGGAGCCGGGCGGGCGCGCTGGCGCCGCAGCGATGCGCGGCAGACCGAGCATGGCTGTTGAATCCCGCCATTGCGCCTACACTTAGAAGGGACCCGTCCCGGGCCGTTCATGCCGACTCCCATCATCCGCGCCACGGCGCTCACCAAGATCGTGCAAAGCGGCGAGGCGCCGCTGACGATCCTCGATTCGGTCACTTTCGACGTCGATGCCGGCGCGACCGTCGCGATCGTCGGCGCGAGCGGGTCCGGCAAGACCACGCTGCTGGGGTTGCTCGCGGGGCTCGATCGCCCGACATCGGGGGACGTCGCGGTCGACGGTGTCGCGCTGTCCACGCTCGACGAGGACGCCTGCGCCGCGCTGCGCGCACGCCTGCTCGGATTCGTGTTCCAGTCCTTCCAGCTGCTGCCCGCGTTGACCGCGCACGAGAACGTCATGCTGCCGCTGGAACTGGCGGGAGTTCCCGCTGCCGCCGGGCGCGCAAGCGAATGGCTCGCGCGCGTCGGCCTGACGCGAAGGATCACCCACTATCCGCGCCAGCTCTCCGGCGGCGAGCAGCAGCGCGTCGCCATCGCACGCGCATTCGCGGGCGAGCCGAAGCTCCTGATGGCCGACGAGCCCACGGGAAACCTCGACGCTGCCACCGGTGCCGAGGTGGCGGACCTGATGTTCCGCCTGAATCGCGAGAACGGCACGACGCTGCTGCTGGTGACGCACGACGTGGCGCTTGCCTCGCGTTGCGAGCGGCGGCTGTCGCTGGCGTCGGGCCGACTCGTCGCCGACCTGCGCACGCCTGCGGCGCCGTCGCACGCGCCGCTCGCTGCCGCCGCGGCCGCAAGTGTCCGCATCGCCGCGAAATAGCGGGCAGGCGATGGCGACGCTGCGGCTTGCGCTGCGAATGCTGCTGCGCGACTGGCGCGCCGGCGAGTTGCGGGTGTTGATCGCGGCGATGGTGCTGGCCGTCGCCAGCGTCGGCACCGTCGGATTCTTCGGCAATCGCGTCAGGGGCGGCCTCGCCGAGCAGGCGAATCGATTGCTCGGAGCCGACCTCATGGTGTCGGGCGATCGTCCATTGCCCGCGGGCTTCACCGAGAAGGCGAGGTCGCTCGGACTCGAGACCTCCGCCGCGATCCGGTTCAACAGCATGGTGCAGCGTGCCGGTGGTGTCGATGCCGGTGGCGCTGCGGCGGGTGCCGCCGGAGCGGGCTCCGCAAGCGGCACCATGGCCGCCGGCGTCAACGCTGTGCTGACCGATGTCAAGGCGGTATCGGCCGGGTATCCGCTGCGCGGCTCGGTGACTCTGGTCCTGCCCGGCAATCCCGCGGGACGCGTCGCCCGCGGGATCCCGCCCCCGGGCGAGACCTGGATCGATCGCAAG
>DAHUXO010000243.1 GCA_027307095.1 Betaproteobacteria bacterium
AACTCGCCTGGGACATTCGCAGGGCCAGATCGCGATTCTTCTCCTGCGCCGCAGCGATCTCGCGCAGCAGCGCCTCGTTGGCCTCGCGCAGCGCGCGCGCCTGCGCGATCAGCGATTCGACACGTTCTTCCAGTGCGGTGAGCTCGATATCCATGGCGTGCCGGAACTATAGGCGGCGCCTCGCGGGCGCGTCAACCGCCGCGACGGAGCGCGCGAACGCGGTGCGACCCCGGGGTCCCGCGTCGTCCCCCATCAGCGCGCTCCCTCGCCGGCAGGGTCCGTATCGAGCGCAACGTAGCGCACCGACAGCACTTCGATATCCTCGACGCCGCCCGGCGTTCTCAGCGTGACCGTATCGCCCTCGCGCGCCTTCAGGAGCGCGCACGCCATCGGCGAGATCCAGCTGATGTAGCCACGGCCCGCGTCGATCTCATCGACGCCCACGATGCTGACGGTGCGCTCGGCGCCGCCGGCGTCGCCGACCCTCACCGTCGCCCCGAAGAAGACCCGCGATCCTGCATCGTCGTCGCGATGCGCCGAGGGATCGACGACCTCGGCCTTGTCCAGGCGGCGAACCAGGAAGCGGATCCTGCGATCGATCTCGCGCAGTCGCTTCTTGCCGTAGATGTAGTCGCCGTTCTCCGACCGGTCGCCGTTGCCGGCCGCCCACGCGACGATCGCGACCAGCTCGGGCCGCTCCCGCGACACGAGCGCATCGAGCTCGCGCCGCATCCGCGCGAAACCTCCCGGGGTCATGTAGTTGCGTGCGCCGACGGGCAGCGGCGATGCGTCGTCCGGTGCGTCTTCCGCGTCGTCGGGCGCTTCCTGCTCGGTGGTGAAAGCCTTGCTCATGCGTCGATCCCGCGTCGCGGCGCACGCCGCCTGCGACGAAAACCCAAGCCCTGCAGCCTGCACCGCGCTGCATCCACGAATTATAGGCCGTCATGCTTCGGCCGCTGCGCCCGGGCGAGCGCCGCGCAAAGACTCGCCATGCCATCGACGAAGCGCGGTCCGGGCCGGTGCAGCAGGTTCGCGTCGACGACGAACAGGTTGCCAAGGCGCACTGCGGCGAGCGCTTTCCACCGGCGCCATCGATCGAGCCAGGCTGGACGCAGGGCGCCATCGGTCCCGGCGATGATCACCTGCGGATCGGCGGCGAGCACCGCCTCGACACTCACCTGCAGCGCGGGCACCGGCTGCGTGCCGAACACGTTGGTTCCGCCGCATCGCTCCATCGCCTGGGTAACCAGCTGCTCGCCGCCCAGGGTGTAGATGGGGGCGTCGTAGACCTGATAGAAGACGCGCAGCCGCAGCGAGCCCCCGGCCGACCGCGCCAGCGCGTCGGCCTTCGCGCGAAACCGCGCCGCCGCCGCGTCGGCGCTCGCCTGCGTTCCCGCGAGGATCCCCAGGCGCTCGATGTCCGACGCGATGTCGTCGATGTGCCGCGCATCGGTCTCGAACACCGGAATGCCATGGTCCCTGAGCCACGAGACCTGCGCCGGCGTCGTCCAGGGCCAGGTGACGATGAGATCGGGCGCGAGCGCGACGATGCGCTCGAGGTCCAGGGCCGCGACGTCGCCGATCACCGGAAGCCTGGTGGCCGCCGGAGGATAGTCGGACCCCTTGATCACGCCGACCACGCGCTCGCCTGCCCCTGCGGCGAAGACGAGCTCGGTCGCGTGCGGCGCGAGGGTCACGATGCGCCGCGCAGGCTGCGCGAGCACGACGCTCGCACCGGTGTCGTCGACGACGTGCACGGCGGCCCGCGCGGGCAGCGAAGCGACCGCAAGCGCGGCTGCGACGAGCAGGCTCAAGCCGAGCCGCTTCCGGCGCCCGGCTGCCTCGGCGCATCCCGCACTCGAGGTCGAACCCGCCGATCGGTCGTGCGCGGGCAGCAGGCAGCGCAGGTCTGCGCGCGCGACGACGCAGCACGGTGCCGAGGCGGAATGGCGAAGCGCAATCACAGCTGCCACCGCGCCCCGGCGAAGACGCGCGCACCGCCGGTCGCATAGTCGGCGGCGAGCTCGTAGTTCTTGTCGAGGACGTTGTCGCCGCGGACGAAGAGCGTCACCCCATGGCTGAGCGGCCACTCGACGCCGAGGTTCACGATGCCGTAGCCGCCCATCCGGCGCAGGTTCGCCGCATCGTCGAATCGCGCCGACGATCCTACCCATTCGGCGGTCAGTCGTGCCGGCCCCACCTGCTGCGAAAGCGACAGCGTCGCGTGCCGCCTTGCACGCCGCGGCAGCAGGTCTCCATTCGCGTCGTCGGTCGGCGCTTGCAGGTCGACCGAGGCATGCGCGAAGGTGTCACGCCACTGCGAGTCCCCATAGAGCGTCACACCCTCGAGCGTCGCGTTGGACACGTTGTTCGGCTCGCAGTTGAAATTGGCATCGCACTGGAAGACGATCAGGTCGCGCACGCGGTTTCGGTAAGCGACCAGATGCGCCTGCCAGCTCGCCTCGCGGAAGCTGCCCGCCGCGTGGATGCCGGCTTCCAGATTGCGCGCAGTCTCGGGCCGCAGGCCGGGGTTGGAGTACCCGGGGTAATAGAGGTCGTTGAACGTCGGCACGCGGAACGCGGTTCCCGCGCTGGCCGTGAAGCGCCACATCGGCGAGATCCGGTAGCCCCAGGCGATCGCGCCGGTCGTCTTTCCGCCGAACTGGTTCGACTGGTCGTGGCGCGCATTTGCCTGGATCGCATTGGGGCCCGCAACCATCCGCCAGATCGCCGTCAGCGAATTGGTGCCTCGCGAATCGACGGCAAAGCCGGAATCGGAGGCAAC
>DAHUXO010000255.1 GCA_027307095.1 Betaproteobacteria bacterium
CCGCGAATATCGCGTCGAGGACCATGCCTGGCGCGTCTACCGCGCGCGGCACGGCATCGACGACGACGTGATCGCGGTCCCATTCGACCCTGCGCAGCCGGCAGGTGCTGCGCCGGCGCCCGTCGTCCGGACCGGGGCCGACGGGCGGCGCCGCACGATGCTGCCCCGGCATTTCGTCACCGCACTCGACATCAGTGCGCTCGACCACATGCGGATGAGCGCCGCTGTCCAGCCGTACATCGACACGGCGATCAGCAAGACGGTCAATGTCGCCGCCGATTACCCGTTCGCCGAATTCCGGGACCTCTATCTCGAGGCGTGGCGCAGCGGCCTCAAGGGGCTGACCACGTACCGGCCGAATGCCGTCGTCGGATCGGTGCTCGAGGTGCCCTGCCGCATCGCATCATGACCGGAAATCCAGCGCGCGCGGGCTCGCCCGACCCGGACAATCCGCGCATCGCGCAGTGGCTGCGCGAGGCGGCGGAGCTCCTGCATGCCCAGGGCGCCAATCCGTTTCGCGTCGGCGCCTACCGCAAGGCCGCCGATACGGTCCTGCAGTTCGAAGGCAGCCTGCGCAGCCTGTTCGCCGACCAGGGCCGTGCCGGCCTGGATGCGCTGCCGGGCATCGGGGCCGGCATCGCGGCGGCGATCGCCGAGATGCTGGAGCGAGGGCGTTGGTCGCAGCTCGACCGGCTGCGCGGCAGCCTCGACCCCACGCACCTGTTCCAGACAGTGCCGGGAATCGGTCCGGAGATCGCGGAGCGCATCCACGACAGCCTGGGTGTCGAGACGCTGGAGGCACTCGAAGTCGCTGCGCACGAAGGCCGCCTGGAGAAGGTTCCCGGCATCGGCCGCCGGCGCGTGGCGGCGATCCGCGCGGCACTGGCCGAAATCCTCGATCGCACCCCGCTCACCCGTCGCGCGACCCCGGACGCCGCGGCGGAGCCCGCGGTCGCCACGCTGCTCGACGTCGACCGCGAATACGCCGAGCGCTCGCACGCCGGGGAACTGCCGTTGATCGCGCCGCGGCGTTTCAATCCCGCGAACGAGGCATGGCTGCCGGTGCTGCACACGCGCCGCGATCAATGGCACTTCACGGCGCTCTACTCGAACACGGCCAGGGCGCACGAGCTCGGACGCACCCGCGACTGGGTCGTCCTGTATTTCCACGACGACGACCACGCCGAGCGCCAGCGCACGGTGGTCACCGAGCAGCGGGGACCCCTGCGCGGCCGGCGTGTCGTGCGCGGCCGCGAGGCAGAGTGCATCGCGCAGCACGGAATGTCGGGAAGCGATACGAGCATCGCGGTGAAGGTGCCGTCGCGACGGCAGGCATAATGCCGGGACAGGCAGGGCCGCCTTCCCCGTTCCCGCCCGGTTGACCGCGAGGTTCGCGGCCCGCGGTGCGCACGGCGCCCGCAGGCAGGTCGGTCCCGATCCATCCGCACGACTCGAAGGAGGTCCCCTTGCCCGATGCGCAACAACGCCTGAGCGCGCTTTCGCCGCCGATGCTGACGGGCCTCCTGCGCGGCGTCGAGAAGGAGAGCCTGCGGATCTGCCCGGACGGCATGCTGGCAGCGACCCGGCACCCCGAAGCACTGGGATCGGCGCTCACGCACCCGCACATCACGACCGATTTCAGCGAATCCCAGCTCGAGCTCATCACCGGCGTGCACGCGAGCGCGGACGCCTGCGTCGGCGAGCTGACCGAGATCCACCAGTTCGTCTACCGCCAGATCGGCCACGAGGCGATGTGGTCGGGCAGCATGCCCTGCCTCCTGCCCGACGACGACCACATTCCGATCGGGCATTACGGCAGCTCCAACCTGGGGAGGATCAAGACCGTCTACCGGACCGGACTCGCGCACCGCTACGGGCGCAGGATGCAGACGATCTCCGGCGTCCATTACAACTTCTCGCTCCCCGATGCGGCCTGGGCGGCCTTGCAGCAGGCCGACGCGCACGCCGGAGATCCACGGGATTACCGCACCGATGCGTACTTCGCGCTGATCCGCAATTTCCGGCGCAAATCGTGGCTCCCGCTGTACCTGTTCGGCACGTCGCCCGCCGCCTGCCAGTGTTTCGTCGAGGGCCGTCGACACGCGCTGCAGAACCTCGGCTCGCGCACGGTATACCTGCCGAACGCGACGTCGCTGCGCATGGGCCCGCTCGGATACCAGAGCGACGCGCAGGCCGCGCTCGAGGTCAGCTTCAACAGCCTCGCGAGCTACGCGCGCTCGCTGCAGCGGGCGATGACCGAACCCTATCCCCCTTACGAGGCGATCGGCCTGCGCAACGGCGACCGCTACCTGCAGCTCGCGACGACGCTGCTGCAGATCGAGAACGAGTTCTACGGGACGATCCGTCCGAAGCGCCGCATCCGGCGCGGCGAGCGGCCGCTGCACGCGCTGACCGAGCGCGGCGTCGAGTACGTCGAAGTCCGCAGCCTCGACGTCGATCCTTACGCGCCGGTCGGCGTCGATGCACCGACGATGCACTTTCTCGACGCGTTCCTGCTGCACTGCCTGCTTTCCGACAGCTCTCCGGACACGCCGGACGAGATCGCCGAGATCGCAGCCAACCAGTACCGCGTCGCCGAGCGGGGTCGCGAGGCGGGCCTGCGCCTGCTGCAGCGCGGCCGCGAGCGCGCCCTGGCCGACTGGGGAGTCGAGATCATCGACCACTGCGAGCCGTTCGCCGCCGCGCTCGACACCGCCCGCGGCGGCCATGCACACCGTGATGCGCTGGCCGTGGCCCGCGCGGCACTGGCCGACCCGGCGACGACGCCATCGGCACGCGTGCTGCGCGAGATCGAGCAGGATTACGGCAAGTCGTACTTCGAGTTCGCGCGCGCCCGGTCGCTGCAGAAACGCGAGGACCTGCTCGCGCTGCCGTTTTCCGCTGCCCAGGAATCGCGCTTCAGGCGCATGGCCGACGAATCGGTGGCCGCGCAGAGGGAAATCGAGGCGTCGGATCGCCTGCCATTCGAGACCTATCGCCAGCAGTACCTGGCGCAGGACCTGCTGGCCGGGATGCGCTTGCCGGCGATGGGCTGAGCCGCGCTCCCGCCAGCGCCCGGGTCCCGGCAGCCGGAATGCTTCGCCGTTGCGCCAGGTCAAACGCCGCATCGTCGCCGGGCCTACAATCCGAGGCATCGTCGCGAAACCTCCTGCGGAGAACGACAGGAATGGCACTTTCCAAAGCCCAGCTGGCAGAACTCGCCGGTCAACTCGACCGGCGCCGCGATGCGCTGCTCGAGGAAGTCCGCGACGAACTCGAGCACAGCGAGAACCAGCAATACATCGAGCTCATCGGGCGCGTCCCTCCCGACATCGGCGACCAATCAGTCGGCGATGCGCTGGCCGACCTCAATCTCGCAATCATCGATCGGCACGTCCAGGAACTGCGCGACATCGATGCCGCGAAGCTTCGGATCAAGGCCGGCACCTACGGCGTCTGCATCGACTGCGGCGAGAGCATCGGCGTCGAGCGCCTGCGTGCCTATCCGACGGCGAAGCGCTGCCGACCCTGCCAGCAGCAGCGCGAGAAGACCTACGCGCACGAGGGCACCCCGTCGCTCTGAGGGGCGCGCGGACCATGGACGACGATCCGGCGACATTCCGCGAGCGGTTCCAGCAGGCACTGCAGTTCCGCCATGCATGCAGGGCATTCGAGCCCGGCCGCCGCGTGGCCCAGGAAGACATCGAATACGTGCTCGAGGCGGGACGGCTGTCGCCGTCGTCGCTCGGGCTCGAGCATTGGCGTTTCGTCGTCGTGCAGGATCCCGCGAGCAAGGAGGCACTGCAGCAAGCGTGCGCGGGCCAGCCGCAGGTCGGCTCGGCCAGCGCGGTGGTGGTGATCCTCGCGCGCGAGCAGGACCTGGCTCCGGACAGCGAGTATGTCGCGACGATGCTGCGCCGCGAGGCGCCGGGGCCCGCGGAGTTCGCTTCGCTGCTCGATTTCTACCGTCACTTCGCGCAGCACAACGACGTCACCGCGTGGAGCATCGCCCAGTGCCACATCGCGGCGGCGAACCTGATGACGGCGGCCGCGGTGATCGGGGTCGACAGCTGCCCGATCGGCGCATTCTCCGCGAGCGCGGTCCTCGACGCACTGGGCATCACCAGCCGCGCCGACGTCGTCGCCCTCGTCGTTGCGCTCGGCTATCGCGAGCACGCACCGGCGCCGAAGCAGCGCCTGCCGCTGTCGGACATCGTCGAGTACCGCTGAGATCGCGGCGCACGGTGCCTGCGCGCCGGCCGCGACGCGGCGCGGGACCATGACGCAACCGCCCACCACCGAGGTCCGCATCCCCGTCGGCGACGTCGCGCTCCACGGTGTGCTGTCGCGTCCGCCGGGGGCGCGAGGCATCGTCGTGTTCGCGCACGGCAGCGGCAGCTCGCGAACGAGTCCACGCAACACCTATGTCGCCCGCGTACTCGCCGCTGCCGGATTCGGCAGCCTGCTCTTCGATCTGCTGACGGTCGAGGAGGATCGCGACTACACGACCCGTTTCGACATCGGCCTGCTGAGCCTTCGGCTTCTGGGCGCGACGCGCTGGTTGCGCGATGACGCGCAGGAGAACGTGCTGCCCCTCGGCTACTTCGGCGCGAGCACGGGCGCCGCCGCCGCGCTGGTCGCGGCCGCCGAGCCCGCTGCCGGGGTCGCTGCCGTCGTTTCGCGCGGCGGCCGCCCCGACCTCGCCGGCGCGCATGCGCTGGGCCGCGTGCGCGCAGCGACGCTGCTGATCGTCGGCGGCGAGGATCGGGAAGTGATCCTGCTGAACCGCGCTGCGTATGCCGAGTTGCGCTGCGAAAAGGAACTGTCGATCGTCCCGGGCGCGACGCACCTGTTCGAGGAGCCGGGGACGCTCGAGTCGGTCGCGAGGCTCGCAGCCGCGTGGTTCACGCGCCACCTCGCCGGCCCCGCGGCGCCCGCCGGCGCTGGCGTCAAGCCGCGACCTTCCTCCTGAGATAGCCGAGCAGGTCGTCGAGCGTCGCAAGCTTGCGGTAATCGGCCTCGGGAATGTCGACGCCCAGCCGCTCGTGCAACCCGACGAGGAAATTCAGCCAGTCCATCGAGTCGAGATCGACCTGATCGCGCAGCGGCCGCGCCGGCTCGAGCTCCGATGGCGAAACCTCCGGCGCGATCCGCGAAAGCGTCTCGAAAACCGCCTGACGCAGCGCCGCATCGTCGCGCGCCGTCGTCATCGCGCCCTCCGCCGGCATCCACCGGGCGCGCAGGCGGGATTGCGCAGCGCAGTCAAGCTGGGCTCCCGTCGATCTGCTCGGGTTCCTGCAGCAGGCGGCCGAGCTCGTTGAGGAACAGCGCCCCGCGATGGCCATCGCTCACCCGATGGTCGGCCGCGAGGCTCGCAGTCACCACCGGCGCGGCGGTCACGTGGCCATCGTCGATCCACGGGCGCTCGGTGACGCGGCCGAAACCCACCAGCGCGACCTGCGGCGGATAGATGATTCCCTGCACCAGCTCGACGCCCTGCTCGCCCAGGTTGGTGACGGTGATCGTCGCATCGGTCATCTCGGAGCTCCGCAGCGTAAGCGCACGTGCGCGCGCAACGAGGTCGACGAGCCGACGCATCAGCTCGTCGGTCGCCAATGCGTCGGCGTCGTGGATCGCGGGGGCGATGAGCCCACCCTGGCGCAGCGAGATCGCGACCCCGACGTGAATGCCCGAACCCGGAGCGAACGCGCCATCGAGGTGATGGCCGTTCAATTCCGGGAACTTGCGCAGCGCCAGTGCCACGGCCTTGAGGAGGGGCACCGCCATCAGCACCCGCTCGTTCACCGGACGGCCTTCGTTGCGAGCGGCGAGCCATCGCGTCGCGCGCGCGAGCGGGATGTCCGCCGCGAGGTAGTAATGCGGGATCTCGCGCTTGGAGCGCGCCATCGCTGCACCGATTGCAGAACGCATGGCCACCGCGCGATCGGCGGGAGACGGTCTCGGCACAGGGGATGGCCGACCTGCGGGAGGCGTGGCCGGACCGCCGCCAGGGGGCGCCGACGCCGCCCCCCGGGCCCTTGCAGCGGCTGACCGCTCGACATCGTCGATGGTGACCGCGGCGTCGGGGCCGGTGCCGGCCACGTCGGCGAGATCGAGGCCCAGGTCCTGCGCACGCACCCGCGCCGCGGGCGAGACGCGCCGCCGCGATGCGGCGATCGCCGGCGCAGCGGCCCCGGTCACCGCCTGCGTCGGTGTCGTAATCGACTCGCGCTCCCCGACCTTCGCCAGCAGGCGGCGCTTCTCGGCTTCGGCATGCTCGGGCGTCTCCCCGGGCTCGAGCAGGCGGGCCATGACCGTGCCCACCGGCACCTTGCGATGCGGCTCGAGGACCAGATCGTAGACCGTGCCTTCCTGCCAGATCTCGACGTCGATCGCCGACTTGCTGGTGTCGACGACGGCGACGACATCGCCCTTGTGCACGGCATCGCCGGGCTTGACCTTCCACTCGAGCAGCGTGCCTTCGTCCATCTCGGCGCCGAGCGACGGGAGCTTGAACTCGATCATCGCGACGCTCCCGCGGCGCCGCCGAGCATCCTGCGCACGGCAGCGACGATCTTCGCCGGCTGCGGAAGTGCAGCGTCCTCCAGATGCTTCGCGTAGGGGATCGGCACCTCCTCGCTGCACACGCGCGCAACCGGTGCGTCGAGATCGTAGAACGCCTGCTCCATGATCCGCGCCATCACCTCGGCAGCGAGGCTGCCCGAGCGCCAGCCTTCGTCGACGACGACGGCACGGTGCGTACGCCGCACCGAAGCGACATACGTCGCGTCGTCGAGCGGCCGCAGCACGCGCAGGTCGACGACCTCGGCATCGATCCCGTCGGCGGCGAGCGCCTCCGCCGCCTCGATTGCCTTCCCCACAGTGCCTCCCCAGGCGATCAACGTGACGTCGCGCCCGCTCTTCATGACCCTCGCCGAGCGCAGGTCGGCCTCGCGCCACGCGTCGCCGAGCTCGCCTTCCACGTTGTAGAGCATCACGTGCTCGAAGACGATGACCGGATCGGGCTCGGCGAGCGCTGCGGCGAGCATGCCGCGGGCGTCGTCGATGGTCGCCGGAGCGACGACGGTGAGACCCGGGACATGCGCGTACCAGTTCTCGAGGCTGTGAGAATGCTGCGCAGCGAGCTGCCGGCCCGCGCCGGTTGCCATCCGGATCACCAGTGGGACGTGGAACTGCCCGGCCGACATGTGGCGGTACAGCGCTGCGGAATTGACGATCGCATCGAGCGCCAGCAGGCTGAAATTGACGGTCATCACCTCGACGATCGGCCGCATTCCGCCCAGGGCCGCGCCGATGCCTGCGCCGACGAAAGCGAGCTCGGACAGCGGCGTGTCGCGGATGCGCTCGGGGCCGAATTCGTCGAGAAAGCCTTTCGATACCGCGTAGGAGCCGCCGTACTTGCCGACGTCCTCGCCCATCAGGAACACGCGCGGATCGGAGGCCAGCGCGTCGTGCAGCGCCATGCGCATCGCCTCTCGGTAGCTGATTCTCATCGCTTGCGCCCCGCGACGACGTCGAGTGCCAGGTCCTCGATGGGTTCGAGGCTTCCGGCCTCCGCAAACGCGACCGCCGCCTCCACCTCCTTCGTCGCCTCGGCGTCGAGCGCGAGGAACTGCGCCTCGGTGAGCTTGCCGAGGGCCTTGAGGCGATTCGACAGATTGTGGATCGGGCCGCGCTTCTTCCACGCCTCGATCTCGGCCCGGTCGCGATAGAGATCGGGATCGAACATCGAATGCGCGCGGTAGCGATAGGTCTGGAATTCGACGAAGACCGGTCCGCCGCCGCGCACCTGCCGGACCGCTTCGCGGGCGGCTTCGTGCACGGCCATCACGTCCATGCCGTCCACCTTGGTCGCCGGCATGCCGAACGCAGCGGCTTTCGCGCACAGATCGGTCTGCGACTCGGATCGCGCGAGCGCGGTGCCCATCGCATAGAAGTTGTTCTCGCAGAAAAATGCGACCGGAAGTCGCCACAGCGCGGCGAGGTTCATCGACTCGTGGAAGGCCCCTTCGGCCACCGCGCCTTCGCCGAAGAACGCCGCGGTCACCCCTGCGCGCCCCTGCAGCCTGTCGGCAAGCGCGAGCCCCACGGCGATCGGCAGGCCGCCGCCGACGATCGCGTTGCCGCCGTAGAAACGCGTCGCCGCGTCGAACAGGTGCATCGATCCGCCGCGCCCGCGGCAGCAGCCTTCGCGCCTGCCGTACATCTCCGCCATGATCGCGTTGGCGGACACGCCGCGCACCAGCGCGTGGCCATGCTCGCGATAGGTCGCGACGATCGCGTCGTCGGGGCCGAGCGCGCGCACGGCGCCGACGGCGACCGCTTCCTCACCGATGTACAGATGCAGGAAGCCGCGGATCTTCGACTCGCCGTAGAGCTCGGCGCAGCGTTCCTCGAAGCGGCGGATGCGCAGCATGTCGCGCAGCAGCGCGAGGGCGGTCTCGCCGTTGTCGATGTTTTCGCTCATGCGCCGGCCTCCAGCGTCGACGTGTCGCCCTCGGGCAGGCCCATCTCGCGCGCCTTCAGCAGCCGCCGCATGATCTTGCCGCTGCGCGTGCGGGGCAGCGCAGCGAGGAAGGCGATTTCCTTGGGCGCGACCGCGGCGCCCAGGCGCCTGCGCGCATGGGCGAGCAGCTGCATCCGCAGGTCTTCGCTTTCGACGAATCCCGCCTTGAGCGATACGAAGGCCTTGACCGTCTCGCCGACCACCGGGTCGGGCTTGCCGATGACGCCGGCCTCGGCGACCGCGGGATGCTCGATCAGGGCGCTCTCGACCTCGAACGGTCCGATCAAGTGCCCCGCCGACTTGATCACGTCGTCGGCGCGCCCGACGAACCAGAAATATCCGTCGGCGTCGCGCTCGACCAGGTCGCCGGTCAGGTACAGATCGCCGCTGAAGCATTTCCGGTAGCGCTCGTCCTGGTTCAGGTAGCCGCGAAACATCGATGGCCAGCCGACGCGAAGGGCAAGCTCGCCCTGGACGCCGGGCTTGCCGACGTCCTCGTAGGTGCCGTCATCGCGACGAGCGACGACGAAGGCGTCGATGCCGGGCAGCGGCTTGCCCATCGATCCCGGCTTGATGTCCATCGCCGGCGTGTTCGCGATCATGATGCCGCCGGTCTCGGTCTGCCACCAGTTGTCGTGGATCGGCAGGCCGAGCGCCTCCTCGCCCCACCAGACGGCTTCGGGATTGAGCGGCTCGCCGACGCTCGCGACGAAGCGCAATGCAGGAAGACGATGCGTCTGCGCAAGCGCAGCGCCGCCTTTCATCAGCATTCGCACGGCAGTGGGCGCGGTGTACCAGACGCTCACCCGCTGCTCCTCGAGCAGCGCGTACCAGCGCTCGGCATCGAAATCCGCTTCGTCGACGATGCTGGTGACCCCGTGCAGCAGCGGAGCCACGATGCCGTAGGACGTGCCCGTCACCCACCCCGGGTCGGCCGTGCACCAGAAGACATCGTCGGCATGCAGATCCAGCGCATAGCGGGCGGTCGCGTAATGGGCGACGGCCGCACCGTGCACGTGGACCGCGCCCTTGGGCGTTCCCGTCGTCCCGCTCGTGAAATGCAGCAGCGCCATGTCATCCGCACCGGTGCGCTCGACGTCGAAGCGAACGTCGGAGCGCTGCATCAGCGTCGCGAGGTCGTGCGTGCCCGAAACCGCGGTGGACCCGCCGTCGTCGCCGACCAGCAGGACGTGAGCGAGCGTCGGCAGTTCGCCCAAGATGCCGGCCACCTTGCGCCGATACAACGATTCGGTCGTGACGAGGACCTTCGCCTCGCCCAGCGCGAGCCGCGTGCGCAGCGGCTCGGGGCCGAAGGCCGGGAACAGCGGCGCGACGACGCTGCCGTTCTTGAGTGCGCCCAGCGCCGCGATGTAGAGCTCGGGAATGCGGCTCGCAAGCAGGAACACCCGCTCACCGCGGCCCACGCCGAGGTTTCGCAAGACATTGGCGAACCGGTTCGATGCCTGCGCGAGCGCCTGGTAGCTGACATCGCGCCGCCGTCCGTCGCGCGCGATGAACCGGAACGCGACACGGTCTTCGACCGGGGTGCCGAGATGGCGGTCGACAGCCAGGTGCGCGATGTTGACCCAGCCCCGTGCGCGCAGGCCCAGCTCGGCGCCGGTCGCCTCCCACGAGAAGCGCGCGCGCTCGGCTTCGTAGTCTGCGAGGTTCGGCCTGACGCGCAGGTCCGATGCCGTCTTGTGAATGATCGAAGCCCGCATCGACATTGCCATTGGATGCATTCCCGCCGCGCGCGCCGCGATCGCGGCCGCGCCGAGCGACCTTCTCCCGTCCTGTTGGCCGATCCTCGCGCGCGCCGCAGGCACCGGGTTTGACGCACGTCAACGTCGGACGGCGGGGCGGGCGTGATTCAGCCGCGCCGAAGGGTCAGCAGGCACGGTTCAGCGCCATCGGACGCGAAGGCGAAGGTCGCCGTCGACCGCGACTTCGGTTCCGAGGCCGCGCCCCGCCTGCGTCAGCGCGTGCGCGAGCGAACGTGCCTCGGCAACCGAGGCGCGGTTCACGCGCAGGCCGCGGATGCGCATCGGTGCCAGCTCGAGCGCCTGGAGGCGGCCGGTCATCGCGTCGAGCGTGGCGAAGTACGCCGCGGTCAGGTCGGGCCGATACGTGTCGTAGCCGCGGATGCCCTCGTAATCGTTGATGAAATCGCCGCAGCCGTACAGGATCAGCCGGTCGCGGTGAACCTCGATGCCGATCGGGTGATGCGACGAGTGACCATGGACGATGTCGACATGGGCGTCGTCGACCAGGCGATGGGCGAACTCGCGTCGCGCCGGCGCCACTTCGTAGCCCCAATTCGAGCCCCAGTGCACGGAAGCGACGACGACGTCGCCGGTACGCTTCACTGCCTCGACCTGGCGACCGACGGCGGCGGCGGCCTCGGGCGAGAGATCGCGCAGCAGATTTACGCCCGGACGATCGCCTGCCGCGGCCCACTCGCGCGGCACGCCGGCGGTCTCCGACGCCAACGCGTAGACCAGCACGCGCGAGCGCGGTGCAAGCTCGAGGATCGCGGGCGCTGCTGCGGCAGCTTCCGTCGGCCCGGCGCCGGCAGCATGGATCGCGGCAGCCCGCAGCGCGGCGAGGGTCGACAGGAGCCCGGGGTAGCCCCAGTCGAGGACGTGATTGTTGGCGAGCGAGCAGCAATCGATGCGCGCAGCGGTGAGGCATCCGACATTGGCGGGATGCATCCGGTAGTGGATGCCCTTGCCGGGCCATGCCTCGTTGGAAACCGTGATCGCCGTCTCCAGGTTGACGATCCTGGCGTCGGCGTGTTCCCGGGCGATGACGTCGAGCGCGTCGCCCCAGATGTATTCGAAGCCGACCGGGCGCGCAATCGGCCCCGAGGACTCCTCCGCGAGCTCGACATACCCTTGCGCCGAGCGCATGAATGGCTCGTGAAGCTGCGCGTTTCCCGGGTGCGGAAGGATCTGGTCGATCCCGCGTCCGGTCATCACGTCGCCGCACAGGAAGATCTTCACGTCGCGCACCCCGGTAACGGCGTCCGGCGCCCATCGCCGCGGCGGCATGGCCCGGTGTTCCGCCGCGATCGCTCTCGCGATCAGCCTCCCACGTCGGGGCCACGCGCGCAAGGCGGCACTGTCGGCGCGACCCGCGGTAACATCCGGGCAGCGTCGATCGGAGTGCTGTGCCGATCGACCCGTGACCGACCCGCCGATTTCGAGGACCCACCGGCATGGACTTCGCCAACCGCACTGTCGTCGTGACCGGCGCATCGGGGCATCTCGGCCGCGCCGTGGCGGCTGCATTCGCCGAGCGGGGTGCCAATCTCGCGCTGGTCGCGCGCCGGAAGGAACAGCTCGCCGACGCCTTCGGGACGGACGCGCCGACGAGGCTGCTGCTGGCCGCCGATCTCCTGCAGCGCGATGACCTCGCCCGCGCCGTCGCGACGACGGTCGAGCGATTCGGCAGCATCGATGTCCTGTGCAACGTCACCGGCGCCTTCCGCATGGGCGAGCCGGTCCACGAGCTCTCCGACGCGACGCTCGACTTCCTGCTCGATGCCAACGTGCGTACGCTCGTCAACGCCGCGCATGCAGTGGTGCCCGTGATGCGCGCGGTCAATGGCGGGCTCATCGTCAACGTCGCTGCGTTCGCCGCCCGCAAAGGCGCGGCGCTGATGGGCGCCTACAGCGCCGCCATGAGCGCGGTGGTGCGCCTGACCGAGGCAATGGACGCCGAGCTGCGTGAACACCGGATCAACGTGAACTGCGTGCTGCCGACGATCATCGACACACCGGACAACCGCGCCGCGATGCCGCGCGCCGATCC
>DAHUXO010000260.1 GCA_027307095.1 Betaproteobacteria bacterium
CCGGCGACGAACGCGACCGCGCTCGCGATGGCGATACCGGTCCCGCCCGCGGGATTTCGCCCGCGCAGCGCGCGCAGCCGCGGGTCGCGCACCTCGAGCGCCGACAGCGCGAGCGCCGCACGGCGGCCCAGATACGCGTCGGCCGTCGCTCGTTCGCCCACCGCCTGCGCGGCAGCCTGCCCGACGGCAATCCGATCGCCATCGCGCCAGACCGTCCGGGCGGCATCGGCGGTTTCGATCGCCTGCACCAGCACGACATCACGGGCGCTGCGTTCATCCATGCGTGGTCGTGCTCGCCTCGAAGGACTATGATTGGCTACCGGGCCCTGCGGCAGAATGCTACCAAGCTTGGACCGGATCGACCCATGGATCGCCACGACGCCCCACCGCCGCCGATCAAGGGACGCGGCGCGACCTTCAATCCGGACAACCGGTTCCGGGCCGAGCAGCGCGAGCCCTGCGACGACGGCTGGGAACGCGAGCCGGTCGACGATCGCGCGGACGAGGCGCCGGACCGGCGGGCGCCGAAGACGACGGTCACCGTTCAGTTCGCGCGCAGCATCATCGCACGCAACGACTCCCCCGACATTCCGTTCACCCAGTCGATCAATCCCTATCAGGGTTGCGAGCACGGCTGCATCTACTGCTACGCCCGGCCGTCGCACGCCTACCTCGACCTGTCCCCCGGCATCGATTTCGAGACGCGGCTGTACGCGAAGCCCCAAGCCGCCGAGCTGCTGCGCGCGGAGCTCGCGAAGCCTGGCTATCGCTGCGATCCGATTGCACTCGGCGCGAACACCGATCCGTACCAGCCGATCGAGCGCGAGTGGAAGGTCACGCGTTCGATCATCGAGGTGCTCGCGCAGTGCGAGCATCCGTTCACGATCGTGACCAAATCGGCGCTGGTCGAGCGCGACATCGACCTGATCGCGCCGATGGCGGCGAAGCGCATGGCCCGCGTCTACGTCTCGATCACGACCCTCGACCGCGAGCTCGCCCGCAGGATGGAGCCGCGGGCGGCGGCGCCGCAGCGGAGACTGCAGACGGTCAAAGCCCTCTCCGATGCCGGCATCCCCGTCGGGGTGATGACGGCGCCGATCATCCCCCAGCTGAACGACCGCGACCTCGAAGCCATCCTCGAGGCGGCGGCGGCCCACGGCGCGAGCTCGGCGGGTTGGGTGTTCCTGCGACTGCCGCGCGAAGTCGCGCCGCTGTTCCGCGAATGGCTGGACATCCACTACCCGCAGCGCGCGGCGCACGTGATGAGCCTGGTACGCCAGATGCGCGGGGGCCGTGATTACCGGTCGGAGTTCGGCTCGCGGATGCGCGGAGACGGCGCGTTTTCGGCGCTGATCGCGCGGCGATTCGAACTTGCCTGCGCGCGCCTCGGTCTCAACCGCGGCCGCAGCCACGAGGGCCTCGACACCACGCGGTTCCGCCCGCCCGCGACTGCGGTGCGGCAGGCCGCGAACTGCCGGCAGCCGGACCTGTTCCAGCCGGCAGAGGCGACTGGCGACGGCGAGCAGCCGTCATGATGCGGGTTCAACCCGGAAAGGAGACTCGGCGATGACTGGTGCGAGGCATCTGGCGGCGTGGGTGGCCGCGATCGTCTTTTTCGTGCTCGGCGCGATCTGGTACAGCGTGTTCGCCGGGCCGTGGGCCGAGGCGATCGGCAAGACATTCGACCAGATCACGCGCGAACAGAGCGGCTCTCCGCTGCCTTATGCGATCGGTTTCGCCGCGATCCTGCTGATGTGCTACACGCTCTCCTGGCTGATCGAGCGACTGCAGGCGTCGACGTTCGCCGGAGGCCTGCGCCTCGGTGCGACCGTCGCCTTCGGCTTCGTCGCCGCCACGCTCGCGCTCAACTACGGTTTCGAGTCGCGGTCGGTGACGCTGTGGCTGATCAACGCCACCTATGTCGTTCTCGGATTGGCGATCGCCGGGGCGATCATCGGTGGCTGGAAGCAGCCCGCGTGAGCGGCCGGGCCGGGGCGGCTCAGACTCCGAGATAGCGCTGCAGCAGGGCCGGCTGGGCCTTGATCTCCTCGGCGGGTCCTTCGTGCACGACGTGCCCATTGTTGATGATGTAGACGCGCTGCGCCAGCGCCAGCGTCGCCGCGAGGTTCTGCTCGACCAGCACGATCGTCTGCCCCGCCGCGGCGAGCTCGCGGCAGGCGACCATCAGAGTCTTCACGATCACCGGCGCGAGCCCTTCGAAAGGCTCGTCCAGCAGGATGATCTTCGGATCGCGGATCAGCGCGCGGGCGATCGCCAGCATCTGCTGCTCTCCGCCCGACAGGTCGGTGCCGCTGCTGCCGCGCCGCTCCTTCAGGCGAGGAAACATCTCGTAGATGCGATCGAGCGGCCATTTATGCGGCGCGGTCAATGCGGCAAGGATCAGGTTTTCCTCGACATCGAGGCTGCCGAAAATGCGGCGGTCCTCGTGGACGAGCTGCATGCCCGCTTTCGCGACGTCGTGGCTCTTCTTCCCGGCGAGCTCGACTCCTTCCAGTTTCACCGAGCCGCTGCGCGGGGTCACCACGCCCATCAGGGATTTCAGCGTGGTGCTCTTGCCGGCGCCATTGCGTCCGAGCAGCGCCACGACCTCGTTGCGCTCGACGCGCAACGAGACGTCGAAGAGGATGTGGGAGTCGCCGTAGTAGCTGTTCAGCCCGTCGGCTTCGAGCAGGCTCATACGACCACCCCCACGCTTGCGGCTCGCGCCGCTGCGCTGCCCCCGAAGGGGGCGCACCCGCGTCTTGGCCCGGCGACGCTCATGAATCCAGCACTCCGTGCACGCCGCCCAAGTACGCTTCCTGCACCGCGGCATTGCCCTTGATCTCGTCCGGCGTCCCTTCGACCAGGACGCGGCCTTCCTGCAGCACGGTGATGCGCTCCGCCAGGTTGAACAGCGCGTCCATGTCATGGTCGATGATGATCATCGTGCGCCCCTCGGCGATCGACTTCAGGAGCATCACGGTTTCCGCGCGCTCGTTCGGGCTCATGCCCGCAAGCGGCTCGTCCAGCAGCAGCAGCGTCGGCGACGAGGCGAGCGCGAGCCCCACTTCCAGCCTTCGTTTCTCGCCGTAGGCGAGCTGCGATACCGGCGTATCGCGGCGTTCGAGCAGGTTCACGAGCTCGAGCGTGTGGTCCACCTGCTCGCGCAGTCCGGGGATGTTCCGGAGGCTCCCCAGCATGTCGAGCTTGAACTTGCCGCGCCGCTCGGCGAGGGCGGCGATGGTGAGGTTCTCGCGCACCGTCAGGCGGTTGAAGAGCTGGTTGACCTGGTAGCTCTTGGTCAGGCCGAGCTGGCACACGTCGGTGACGGTCATGCCGGTGATGTCACGACCGTCGAACACGATCTTTCCGGACGAGGGCTGCACCTCGCAGGTCAGCATCTTGAAGAAGGTGCTCTTGCCTGCGCCGTTGGGACCGATGATTCCGCGCAGCTCGCCCCGGTTCACCGAGAAATCGATGTCGGCGTTCGC
>DAHUXO010000271.1 GCA_027307095.1 Betaproteobacteria bacterium
GAAAACCCGGGACGCACCGAAAACCCGGGACGCACCACGTTTAACGAAAACCCGGGACGCACCACGTTTAACCTTGGACAGGCCCCGTTCATCATAGCGGCGCTCGTTAAACGTGGTGCGTCCCGGGTTTTCGGTGCGTCCCGGGTTTTCGCGTCCCGGGTTTCCGGCTCGGGGTCCGGCTTGAAGGCAGCGGCGCCCGGCCGCATGTTCGGATCGACAGGGCCGCGACGTGCGGCCCGCAAGCGAGACCGACGCCTACCATGACCCTCAAGCTGCCCGCGACGATGCAAGGTGCCGACTACGTCGTCATCGACGGCGTCGTGTTCGAGACCGAGTACATGCGCGAACCCGACGAGTACACGGTTGCCGACGACGTGCTGCTCGAGGTGCGTTGCGGCGACACTGCGCTCGCCTTCACCCAGGCCGATTTCGACGCCGCCGAGCATGTGGCCGACGGCGGCTACCGGCTGGGAAGCGGCCACCTGCTGCACTTCATCTCCAGCGCCACCGTCCACTGACGCCCCGCGCTCGGCGCAGGCGGAGAACCTGCCGCGTGTCCGTGCGCGCTGCGCTGCGGCATCCTTGCTCCGCTAGGTAGCGACGCTTTTCATTTCGCGCTGCAGCACGCGCCGGCGATGTCCGGCGCGCTGCGCTGCGCGCCCGGCGCTTGACGTCGCGGCGCACATGCGCATATGCTCATATCATCATGCAACGACGGCGCAAGGGGGAGGCCTCGGAGCACAAGGGCGCTGCGCAGGAGCACGGCGCGGATGGCGCGACGACCGGCGACGAGTTGGCCGAAGTGTTCGCGGCGGTCGCAGGTTACTTCCATCTGCTGTCGGATCCTACGCGGTTGCGCATATTGCATTCGATCTGTGACAAGCACCGGTCGGTGTCGGCCATCGTGGCGGCGACCGGGTCGACCCAGACGAACGTTTCGCGCCACCTCGCGCTGCTGCACCAGGCGGGCGTCGTGAGCCGGAGACGCGATGGCCATGCAGTGTTCTACGGCATCGCCGACCCGGAGTTCGTCTCGATCTGCCGCGGGGTTTGCATCAGGATCGCCGGCCGCATCGAGGCCGGCGCGCCGCTCAAGCGCGATCTGCTCGAGTTCGCCGCGCATGGATCGTCACCCGGGTAACCGGGAAGGTCGCGATGGAGTGACCGGCGTCGGCCGGGGCAGTTCGAGATCATGAGCGGCATGCGGGTGACCGATGGTCCGCGGGCGGTGTCATGAATACAATGAGCGCATCGAGCTCTCGCAGGAGGAACAGATGGACATGAATCGCAGGCAGGTGCTGAAGACCAGTGGCGGCGCGACCTTTCTTGCGCTGCTGGCCGCCGCAGGATGGATTCCGTCCGCCTATGCGGACGCTCCGGGGTGGAGCAAGGCGGAGTTCGACACCCACACGATGGACGCGACGCTGGCCGCGCTGGGTGCAGGCAAGCCCGTGACCAGCAGCGACGTCGCGTTCTTCTCGACGCCCGACATCGCGGAAAACGGTGCGGTGGTTCCGATCGGGGTGACGAGCAAGCTGCCGAACGCCGAGTCGATCGCGATCCTGGTCGAGAAGAACCCGTTCACCCTCGCCGCGCTGTTCGATCTCCCCGCGGGAACCGAGCCCACGATTTCGACGCGCGTCAAGATGCGCGAGACGTCGAACGTCTATGCGCTGGTCAAGGCCGGTGGCAAGTATTTCATGACGTCGAAGGAAATCAAGGTCACGCTCGGCGGTTGCGGCGGCTGATCCACGCGGCACCGGCGCCGCATGCCGCGCCGCCATCGCAGAGGTATTTCGCAGCTTTCACATTGAACGCACGACGCCGGCGCGATTCGACGGCGTCTCGAGGAGGATTCGATGGCAGATCCGATGAAAATACGGGCGAATCTCGTCGGCGATTCGACCGAGGTCAAGGTCTTGATGAGCCACGAGATGGACACCGGCCTCGTCAAGGACAAGAGCGGCAAGATCATCCCGGCCTGGTGGATCCAGACGGTCAAGGTCACGCACAACGACAAGGTCGTGCTGACCGCGCAGTGGGGAACGGCAGTTTCCAAGAACCCGTTCATGTCGTTCAAGTTCAAGGGCGGCGCGAAGGGCGACAAGGTCACGATCACCTGGGTCGACAACCACAACGACTCGCGCACCGACACGGCCGTCATCGCCTGACCGGGCAGCGCGCGAACGCGGCGGCCACAGCCGCGGCGCGAAGCAGTCCAATTGCGCAGCAGTCCGATTCATAGGAGGAGCGTTTCATGCGAAGCATCCACAGACTTACGCTGATCGTGGGGGCGGCCGCGATCGCGGTCGCGACGCTCGCCGGTCCGGTGGTCGCGCAGACCACGCTCGAGAACGCGAGCGCCAAATACCGGCAGGACCTGTCGGAAGGCAACCCCGCCGACCTGTGGGTCGCCCGCGGGCAGGAAATGTGGAAGGTGCCGCGGGGACCGAAGAAGGTCTCGTTCGAGTCCTGCGACCTGGGCCTCGGACCCGGCGTGGTCAAGGGCGCCTACGCGCAACTGCCGCGCTGGTTCGCCGACGCCGGACGGGTGATGGATCTGGAGACACGGCTGGTCTGGTGCATGGTCAACCAGCAGGGCTACACGCATGCCGAGGCGACCAAGCAGACGTTCGGCAACGGAAGCCGCCATCGCTCCGACCTCGAGGCGCTGACCGCCTATGTCGCCAAGGAGTCCGACGGCGTCAAGATGAACGTTTCGCTCGCCGATCCCCATGTTCGCGAGATGTACGACGTGGGCAAGAAGGCATTCTTCTACCACGCGGGCACCCACGATTTCGCCTGCGCGACCTGCCACGCTGAAGACAACGTGCGGATTCGCCTGCAGTACCTGCCGAACCTGACCAAGCCGGAAGGTGCGCAGAAGGCGTATACGACCTGGCCGGCCTATCGCGTGGCACAGGGCGAGACGCGGACCTTCCAGTGGCGCCTGAATGACTGCTTCCGTCAGCAGCGCTTCCCCGACCTGATCTACGGCTCGGATCTTTCGATCGCGCTGACGACCTACCTCGCGGCGAGCGCCAACGGCGCCGTGTACGTGGGTCCCGGCATCAAGCTCTGACGGAGGGACATGCCCATGACAACCCGATTCCCCGCTGTCAGGCTCCTGGGTGCCGCCGCCGCCGTCGCGGCCGCCGCAGGCATCCTGTACGGTTGCGCGAGCGCCCCTTCGGCGAGCGAAGATGCCGCCCTCACCGCGCGCACGATCGCGATCATGAAGGCGTCGTTCAAGCCCAAGGGCCAGGCCGGTCTCGATCGCCTCGACCAGGACGAGACGCAACGCCTCTGCAGCCAGAACGCCGAGGGCAAGCTTCCCGATTCGATCGTGAAGAAGATCGAGCAGGAGAACCTCGCCGCCGTCAAGTACCCCGCCGATGGCAAGCTGGTCGGGAACTGGAAAGAAGGCGAGAAGGTCGCCGAGCTCGGACAGGGCATGCAGTTCTCCGACGACCCGAAGAAGCCCAACGGCGCCAACTGCTACGCCTGCCACCAGCTTTCGCCCAAGCAGGAGGCCTACGGCACGATCGGCCCGTCGCTCTACGAGTTCGCCAAGAAGCGCGGATACACCGAGGAGACGCGGCGCTACGCCTGGGCGAAGGTGTACGACGCCGAGGCGTTTTCCGCGTGCACGAACATGCCGCGCTTCGGCCAGCATCACATCCTGACGGAGCAGCAGATCCGCGACGTCGTCGCGTTGCTCGTGGATCCCGCTTCGCCCGTCAACCAGTGACGCTTGCGCATCGGGGTGTGCCGGGCCGCGCGTCGCGCGGCCCGTTCCATTCGAGCGTGCCGCGAATCGAGGCGCCGGAAGGAGGAGCATGAGGCGGCGTGAATTCCTGCAGGGCATCGCTGCGGCAGCGCTCGCCGGCTTGCCCGTGGATGCGCCGTTCGCGGCGGACCCGGCGGACAACGCGCATTTCTACGATGCGCTGAAGCCTTTCGGCAATGTCGGGCTGCTGCATCTCACCGACTGCCACGCGCAGTTGCTTCCGATCCGCTTTCGCGAGCCCAGCGTGAACCTCGGCGCGGGCGCCAGCCGCGGCAAGCCGCCGCACCTCGTCGGCGAGGCGCTGCTCAGGCATTTCGGGATCGCGCAGGGGTCCCGCGATGCACACGCGTTCACGTATCTCGATTTCGAGCACGCATCGCGGGCGTACGGCGCGATGGGTGGCTTCGCGCAGCTCGCGACGCTGGTGAAGCGCCTGCGCGCCGACCGGCCCGGCGCGCTGCTGCTCGACGGCGGCGACACCTGGCAGGGCTCGGCGACCTCGCTGTGGACGCGCGGCCAGGACATGGTCGACGCGGCGAAGCTTCTCGGCGTCGACGTGATGACGGCGCACTGGGAGTTCACCTACGGCACCGCGCGGGTCAAGGAGGTCGTCGCCAAGGATTTCGCCGGCCACATCGATTTCGTCGCGCAGAACGTACGCACCGCTGATTTCGACGATCCGGTGTTCGCACCCTACGTGATCAGGCAGGTCAACGGCATCCCGGTCGCGATCATCGGCCAGGCGTTCCCGTACACGCCGATTTCCCATCCGCGTTACCTGGTCTCGGACCTGAGCTTCGGCATTCACGACGAACGCATGCAGAAAGTCGTCGACGAGGTGCGCGCGAAAGGCGCGCAGGCGGTCGTGCTGCTGTCGCACAACGGCATGGACGTCGACCTGAAGCTCGCCACCCGCGTCACCGGCATCGACGTGATCCTCGGCGGCCACACGCACGACGGCGTCCCGCAGCCGACCGCGGTCGAGAACCGCGGTGGCAGGACGCTGGTGACCAACGCCGGCAGCAACGGCAAGTTCCTCGGCGTGCTCGACCTGGACGTCAAGGGCGGGAAGGTCGCGGGCCTGCGCTATCGCCTGGTGCCGGTGTTCGCGAACCTGCTCGAGCCCAACGCCGACATGTCCGCATTGATCGAGCGCGTGCGCAAGCCCTATGCGGCGAAGCTCGACGAAACGCTCGCGGTCAGCGAGGATCTCCTCTATCGCCGCGGCAACTTCAACGGGACCTACGACCAGCTGATCCTCGATGCGTTGATGGCCGAGAAGAATGCGGAGATCGCGCTTTCGCCGGGTTTCCGCTGGGGGACGACTCTGCTCCCCGGCGATCCGATCCGCTACGAGCGGCTTCTCGACCAGACCGCCATCACCTACCCGTACGTCACCGTCACCAGGATGACAGGCGAGACGATCAAGACCATCCTCGAGGATGTTGCCGACAACCTGTTCAATCCCGATCCCTATTACCAGCAGGGTGGCGACATGGTGCGCGTCGGCGGCATGCGCTACG
>DAHUXO010000287.1 GCA_027307095.1 Betaproteobacteria bacterium
CCTGCCCGGGGCTGCCGATCCTGCGTTGCGCGGGATCGAGCGGATTGGTGAACACCGGCGCAGCGGTCTCGGTGAGCCCCATCGTCTCGATGATGCCGATGCCGAAGCGCTCCTCGAACGCGCGATGGAGCTCGGGCGGCAACGGCGCCGACGCCGAGCGGCAGAAGCGTATCCGCGACAGGTCGAGGCCCGCGGCGCGAGGATCGGGCCCCGCGAGCAGGTACGAGACGATCGTCGGCACGACGTTGATCCACGTGCAGCCGTGCCCGCAGGCCAGCGACCAGAACTCGCCCGCCGAGAACCTGTGCGGCATCACCAGGCTGCCGCCGTGCACCAAGGTCGCGGCAGCGGTCACGATCTGCCCGTTGATGTGATACAGCGGCAGCACCGCGAGCACGCGATCGCGCCCGGTCAGCGCATGCGCCTGCGACACGAAGCTGCCGCCGGCGATCACGTTGGCGTGGGTCAGCACGACGCCCTTGGGAACGCCGGTGGTGCCGGACGTGTACATCATCAGCGCGTCGTCGCCGCAGGCGGATGGCGCGAGCCGGTACGCCCCCGCAGGGGCGCCGGCGATGAACTCCTCGCAATCGGGATCGACGCCGACGATCTCGATCGGGCGACCCGCGCGTGCCGCGGCGGCGGCGAGGCGCTCGCGCTCGCCGGGCGCGACGAACACCAGCCGGGCATCGCAGTGCGCGAGCACGTATTCGAGCTGCGAAGCCTGGGCGAGGAGGTTGAGGGGCGTGACGACGCAACCCGCGTACATGACGCCGATGAACAGCCGCGCTGTCTGCAGGCCGTTCCCCATGAACGTCGCGACGCGCTCGCCGGGACCGATGCCGCGGTCGGCGAGGAACGATGCGAGCGCGAGCGAGGACTCGCGCAGCCCCGCATAGGTCAGCTCGCGCCCGGTCTCGGGGGCGACGAGCCATACGCGCCCAGGCCCTGCCGCGGCCTGGCCGTCGACCAGGCTGCGTATCGTGTCACGCATCTAGCGGCCGTACCTCGCGTGATACGACCCGAATATCTCGTCTTCGCCGGGGACCTTCTCGGGAATCGGACGGGAGATCCGCGTGATGTTGAGGAAGTGCCGCCAGTGCATGTTGTCGGAAAAGCTGTTGCCGCCCCAGGTGCCGCATCCCATCGACAGCGAGAACGGCAGCCCGTTGTCGAAGCTGCCTCCCGTGGCGATGCAATGCGCCTGATTGACGATGACGCGCGCCACCGGCAATTCGAGCCCGAGCCGCAGCGCCTGCGCATCGTCCCGCGTGTGGATCGACACCGAGTGCCCCTTGCCCTGGTAATCGTAGATGCGCCGGGTCAGCGCACAGGCGGCATCGAAATCCTGCGCGCGGTACACGGCGAGCACCGGCGCGAGCTTCTCGCCCGAGAACGGGAATGCCGGTCCGGTGCCGGTCTCCTCGACCATCAGGAAGCGCGCATTGCGCGCCGCGGGACGGTCGAGACCGGCAAGGCCCGCGATGCGCGGCGCGGACTGCGCGGTCGCGGCCGGGGCGAGCTTGCCGCCGGGAAACATCAGCGCCTGCAGCCGCGATTTCTCGTCCGCGTCGAGCATCACCCCGCCCTGGGCGGCGAGCTCGCGAAGCGTCGCGTCGTAGACCTGCGCGAGGATCAGCACTGCATTTTCCGACGAGCACGAGGTCGCGTTGTCGAAGGTCTTGGAACGCGCGATCTTCGCTGCGGCATCGGCGAGATCCGCGCTCACGTCGACGATCGACACGACGTTGCCCTGGCCCACGCCGATGGCCGGCTTGCCGCTCGAATAGGCGGCGCGGATGTTCGCCTGCGAGCCGGTGGCCGCGACCAGATCGGCCTGGCGCATCAGCTCGTACGTGGCATCCTTGGTCACCGGTGCGGGCAGCATCTGAACGAGATCGCGGGGCGCGCCGATCTTGGCGAGTTCGGCGTGCACGAAGCCGACGAGCGCAGCGCAGGTCGACCAGCCTTTGGGCGAGGGCGCCAGAACGATCGCGTTGCCGCACTTCAGCGCATTGATGATCTTGTTGGCGGGCGTCGCGGCCGGGTTCGTCGACGGCGTGATCGCGGCGACCACCCCGACCGGGCGTGCGATCTCGATGATGCCGCGCTCGGGGTATTCGGCGATCACCCCGACGGTCCTGACGCCCTTGATGTCGCGCAGCAGGCCGAGCGTCTTGCGATGGTTCTTGACCAGCTTGTCGGCGACGCTGCCCAGGCCGGTATCGCGCACCGCCATCTCGGCGAGCGCGCGGTTGTTCCCGGGCTTCATGATCGCCCAGCCGCAGGCGAGCGCTGCCTCGTCGATGCGCTCCTGCGGCCAGCGCTCGTATTCGGCCTGGGCGGCGCGCGCCCGCGCGAGGAGCCCGGCCACCACGCCCGCCGGGCCGCCGGCTGTGTCGCGTCCCGCGCCGATGCCGCCACCCTTATGCATCTCCGCGGCTCCCGGTCCTTCTCTCATTGGCGTCGAAGCTGCGCGCCGGGACGCGGGATCTCGCCGTCGCGGGCACGGCCGATGAGCCAGCCTCCTTCGACGGCCAGGTCGGTGCCGGTCATGTAATCGGATTCGTCGGACGCCAGGAACACTGCGGCATGGGCCACATCCTCGGGACGACCCCAGCGGCCGACCACGGTCTCGCCTCCCCAGTCGACGTTGGAGTCAGTCGCGGCGGCCTCGTTCAGCGGGGTCGCGATGGAGCCGGGCGAGATCGCATTGACACAGATGCCCGTTCCCCGCATGTCCATCGCGAGCGCGCGCACCAGCCCCAGGACACCGGCCTTGGCCGCGCAATACGCGGCTCGATCCGGCCGCCCGACGTGGCCGGCGATCGACGCCACGCAGATGATCTTCCCCTTGCCCTGCTCCAGCATGCTCGGGAGCGCGGCCTGGGCGCACAGGAAATGCCCGGTGAGGTTGATGTCGATCATCCGGTGCCAGTCGTCCTCGGTGTGCTCGAGGAACCCCTTGATGCAGCGCGCGCCGGCGTTGTTGACCAGCACGTCGATTCTGCCGAAGCGCGCGAGAACCTCGTCGCGCATGCGCAGCGTGTCCACCCTGCGCGTGACATCCATCGGCACGGCGAGTCCGGCACCGCCCCGCGCGTCGATCATCGCGACCGTTTCCGCCGCGGCGGGCGCATCGCGATCGGCGACCGCCACGTTGGCGCCCTCGGCCGCGAATTCGAGGGCGATCGCCCGCCCCGCTCCGCTGCCGCCGCCCGTCACGATGCTCGTCTTGCCTGCCAAACGCTTCATGCCTCATGCCTCCGTTGCGAATCGATCCTGCGTCCATGGTCGCGCTTGCGCTTCAGGAGCAGGTGGCGCAGCAGCGGAAAGAACATCGCGAGGATCGACACCACCATCAGCGTGCCGCTCAGGCGCTCGCGGAAGAACACCGTCCAGTCGTTGTGATAGCTGATCATCGTCTGCATGTACGAGTTCTCCGCGAGCGGACCCAGAATCACGCCCAGCACCATCGGAGAGATCGGGAACTTCAGCTTCTCGAAGGCGTAGCCGAGCACGCCGAAGATCACGATCACCCACACGTCGGAGACGCTGTTGCGGTTGGCGTAGGCGCCGACGATGCAGAACATCACCACGATCGCCGACAGCACGCCCTGCGGGATGCGCAGCACCCTGACCACCACCCTGATCCACAGGAACCCGACCAGGCACATCCCGATCACGCCGACGAACAGCGAGGCGAGGATGGTGTACACCACCGCCTTCGATGCCGGGTCCGTGAACAGCATCGGTCCGGGCTGCACCCCGTGCAGCAGGAATGCGGCGAGGATCACTGCCGTCGCACCGCTGCCGGGAATGCCCAACGTGAGCAGCGGGATCATGTGCCCGGCGACCGATGCCGTCGAGCCGACCTGCGGCGCGACGATCCCTTCGGGCATGCCGGTCCCCAGCAGGTGGCGGCGTTTTCCATATTGCTTCTCGATGCCGTAGGAGATGAACGAGGTGACCGTCGCGCCCGCACCCGGGACGATGCCGAGCAGCGTGCCGATGACGCTGCTGCGCAGCAGCGTGCGGCGGATCGACCAGAGCTCCTTCAGCGACGGGAAGTCGGTCTTGACCCGGACGTCCCGCTTGGGCTCACCATGCAGCTTCAGGCCTTGTCCGAGCCGGTTGAAGACCTCGCCGAGGCCGTACATCCCCACCAGCACCATGACGTAGGGGACGCCGTTCTCCAGTATCGGGGAACTGAACGTGAACCGGTATGCGCCATAGATCGGGTCGACACCGACCGTGGCGACCAGCAGTCCGATGAACAGGCTGATGAACGAGTTGATCAGCGACGTACCGGCGAGGGCGACCACAGTGGTCAATCCGAAGAACACCGCGGCGAAATAATCGGGCGGGCCGAAACTGAGCGCCACCCGGCTCATCGGCACCGCGAGCGCGACCATAACCGCCGACGAGAAGAGCCCTCCGGTGAGCGCAGCGACCAGCGCCCAGCCCAGCGCCTTCGCCGGTTGCCCCTTCTGCGCCATCGCATAGCCGTCCCACAGCAGCGGGACGTCCATCGGCTCGCCGGGGATGCCGTACAGGATCGCGGTGAAGCAGCCCGCATAGGTGCCCGAGACATAGATGGCGGTGAGCAGGATGATCGAAGGCTCGATCGACATGCGGTAGGTGAATGGGAGCGCGAGCACCACGCCCATCACCAGTCCAAGGCCGGGCATGATCGACACCGCCATGCCGACGAGAATGCCGGCGACCAGCACGACGATGTCCTGCAGCGTGAAGATGTGGGCGAGGCCGATTCCGAGGTAGTGGAGGGTGTCCATCGCCCGCCCTCAGTGGATCCCGAGCAGCTTCATGACGCCCACCGAGACGGCGAGGAACGGCCCCCGTCCGAGGGGCAGCGATACGTACACGATCTTCATGAAGATGAACACGAAGGACAGGCTCGCCGCGAGCGAAATCGTGAGGGCCCAAAGTGGCCGCCGGTAGCCGCCCACGTACATCAGTGCGACGAGGTAGACGAAGGTGGCTATGAAGAAGCCCACGACCTCGAACACGAGCAGGTAGCCGAAAGTCAAGGCAATCCCGAGCAAGGCCCGGCCGGGATGCGCCTGCGGAGGTTCCAGCAGCGACGGGTCGGCGACCTCCTCCAGGCTCTGCAGCACGCCCTCCACCTCGCTCGTCGTGCGTCTCACCGCGAGCCGAAGCACCTGATAACCGCAGATGGCGATCAGCAGGGTCAGGATGATGCGCGGCCAGGCATCGGGCCCGATGCGCTCGGGAACGCGCTCGAAATCGAAGCCGAGCGCGCGGTGGTAAAGATACCCGCTGACCAGGACGATGATCGCGTAAGGCGCGATGCGCCTCAGCTTTTCGACAACCTGCATTCCCACTCCCCCGAGCCCGACGGCTGCGAGACCGCGGATCGCGGCCCCGCAGCACGCTTATGCGCAGTCCCGAGGACGCGCTCCCAAGCTCACTTGTTGAGGCCCTTGTGCGCCGACTCTGCAGCGATCTTGTGCGCCTTGACGAGCCAATCGGCCATCCACTTCTTCGCCTCGCTCGCGCTCATGTAGCTGTTGGGGTCGGCGTACTGACTGTCAAGGTACGCCTTGTAGTCGGGGGTCTGCGCCACCTTCTCCAGGGCCGCGGCGAGCGTGTTCACGATCGCCGGGCTCGTTCCCGCCTTCACGATGACGGTGCGCAGCTGGGGCAACGAGATGTGCATGCCCAGCTCCCCGGTCGCCGGCACTCCCTTGAACGGCCCCACGTCCAGCTCGTGCGGATAGAAGATGACCACCGGCCGCATTTGCTTGTTGTCGACGTACGAACGCACGTCGCCCGTTTGCTCGTACAGGACGTCGGCGTGGCCTCCGAGGATGGCCGTGTAGCGCACGCCGGGCTTGGCGTAAGGCACGGTCTCGAAATGGTAGCCGAGGCTGCGGAAGTAGTTGACGGTGATGTCGTCGGGGCTACC
>DAHUXO010000289.1 GCA_027307095.1 Betaproteobacteria bacterium
CCACAGCGCGCGAGCAGTGGCCCGAGCGCGAGGATCGACGCGCGCATCGTCTTCACGAGCTCGTAGGGCGCGAGCGGCCAGTCGATCCGCGACGCGTCGAGCGACACGGCGCCGGGCGCAGCACCGTCCTGGCGCACGCCCATCTGGCCGAGCAGAGACTGCATCGTGCGCACGTCGTTCAGCCGCGGCACGTTGGAGAGCGTCAGCGGCTCGGGCGTCAGCAGCGCGGCGCAGAGGATCGGCAGGGCCGCGTTCTTCGCGCCCGAGACGCGGACCTCACCGGCCAGCGGGTGGCCGCCATCGATGACGAGCTTGTCCAACTCAGCCCGCGCGCTGCGCCGCAGCGCGCTCCTCGGGCGTCTGCGTCGTCATCGACAGCGCGTGGATCTCCTCGCGCATCCGGTCGCCCAGCGCGGCATAGACCAGCCGGTGCCGCTGGATGCGCGAAAGCCCGCGAAAAGCCGCCGAGACGATCAGCGCCTCGAAATGGTGGCCGTCGCCGGCGACTTCGACGGTGTCGCAGGCCATGTTGTCGAGGATCGACGATTGGATGGATTCGGGAGTGACCATTCAGTGCCTCAGTTTCCAGCCGCGGGCGAGCATCGTCAGCGCGGCAAGCGCCAGGACGAGCGCCGCGGCGGCGACCAGCGCGAGACTGCGTCCCGGCGGGACATCCGACAGGCCGAAAAATCCGTAACGGAACCCGTCGATCATATAAAAGAAGGGGTTGAAGTGCGACAGCACCTGCCAGAACGGCGGCAGCGTGTGGATCGAGTAGAACACACCCGACAGGAACGTGAGCGGCATGATCAGGAAATTCTGGAATGCTGCGAGCTCGTCGAACTTGTCGGCCCAGATGCCGGCGATGAGTCCCAGCGTCGCGAGGATCGCGCTGCCGAGCAGCGCGAACGCCGCGGCCCACAGCGGATGGGCCAGGTCGATCAGCGCGGGCACGAATCCCAGCGTGACGGCGAAAACCCCAAGCCCCACGACCAGACCGCGCACCATCGCGCCCAGCACGTATGCCCCGTACATGACGAGAGGGGACAGCGGCGGCAGGAGCACGAAGATCAGGTTGCCGGTGATCTTCGACTGGATCAGCGACGACGACGCGTTGGCGAACGAGTTCTGCAGCACCGCCATCATCACCAGTCCCGGCACCAGGAACGCCGTGTAGCGCACCTGCCCGTTGAATACCGTCACGCGGCTCTCGAGCACGTGCGAGAAGATCAGCAGGTACAGCAGCGCGGTCAGCACCGGCGCCGCGATCGTCTGGAAGCTCACTTTCCAGAAACGCAGCAGCTCCTTGTAGAGCAGCGTGGCGAAACCGCTTTGCGCGGCCCCGTGAGACCCGGTGCTGCCGATCGAGGTCATGCCCGTGCGCTCCACATCAAGCCTCCGGCACCGCCGCCGGGGCCTGCGCCTCGTCGGTCGTCGCGCTGCCCGCCATGATGCGAAGGAAGACCTGCTCGAGGTCGGTCCCGGCGAGCGTCAGCTCGTCGATCGCGATGTTTTCCGCACGCAGCGCAGACAGCAACCCCTCCAGCTCGCCATAGGTCTCGAGACCGAGGTAATGGACGGCCCCCTCGCGGCGCGCAAGCCGCCCTTTCCACGCGTCGGGGAGCCGCGCCGCGGACAGGCGCACCGTCAGTCCCACGAAGCGCGACAGCAGGTTGCGCGTCGTGTCCAGCGCGACGATGCGCCCCGCCTTCATCATGGCGATGCGGCCGCACAGCGCCTCGGCTTCCTCGAGGTAATGTGTCGTCAGGATGATCGTGTGCCCGTCGCGATTGAGCTTGCGGATGAAGCCCCAGAGGCTCTGCCGCAGCTCGACGTCGACGCCGGCCGTCGGCTCGTCGAGGACGATCACCGGCGGCTTGTGCACCAGCGCCTGTCCCACCAGCACGCGCCGCTTCATCCCGCCCGACAGCGCGCGCATGTTCGCGTCCGCCTTCGAGGTCAGGTCGAGGTGATGCAGCAGTTCGTCGATCCACGCATCGTTGTGGCGCAGTCCGAAGTACCCGGACTGGATGCGCAGGGTCTCGCGCACCGAGAAGAATGGATCGAAGACGAGCTCCTGCGGCACGACGCCGAGTGCGCGGCGCGCCTGCCGGTAGTCGGAGACGACGTCGTGGCCGAGGATCCGCGCAATGCCGCGATCGGCGCGGGTCAGGCCGGCGAGGATGGAGATCAGCGTCGTCTTGCCGGCGCCGTTGGGCCCGAGCAGCCCGAAGAATTCGCCCTGCGCGACGGTGAGGTCGATCCCGGCCAGCGCCTGGACGCTGCCGAACCGGCGCGCGATGCCGACGACCTCGACCGCGTCAGCCATGGCCTGAGGGTGCCGCGCGGCGTGGGCCCGGTGCGGGCATCTGGGCTGGGCGACGCCCGGTCAAGCGAGCAGGTCTTCGACGCCGTAGACAACGGCGAGCGAATGCAGCGACTGCGGCAGGCCTTCGATGGTGAGCGTCCGGCCTTCGGTCGCCGCGCGGCGCTTCAGCGCGATGAGGACGGCAAGCGCCGCCGAATCGGCATGGGTGAGACCGCTCATGTCGACCGTGGCCGGCTCGGGCAGCGCGAGCGCGCCCGACGCTTCGAGCACGACGGCCGCATCGTCGAACGTCAGCGCGCCCGAGAACCCCCAGCCGCGCCCCGACACGGCGAATGCACCGGTCGCGGGCGGCGCGTCGGGGGACGCGGCGTTCACTTCGAAGCGCTCCCGGCGTTCTTCGCGACCAGCGCCTTGATCAATCCATCGATGCCGCCCTGCTGGATCTGCGAATTGAACTCGTCGCGATAATTGGTCACCAGCGACACACCACCGACGATGACATCGTAGGCCTTCCAACCCGACGCGGTCTTTTCCATGCCGTAGTCGATCTGCACCGGGTTCTGCCCCGAGCGCACGACGTCGGTGCGCACGGTGACATCGGTCGCGCCGGGATCGGCCCGCAGCGGCTTGTATTCGATCGTCTGGTCGCGGTACTGGTTGAGCGCGCCCGAATACGTGCGGACCAGCAGCGTCTTGAACTCGTCGGCCAGACGCTTCTTCTGGTCGGGGGTGGCGCCGCGCCACCAGCGACCGGTCGCCAACGCCGTCATCCGCTCGAAATCGAAATACGGCAGCAGCTTGCTCTCGATGACTTCGCTGATGCGCGCCTGGTCTCCCGCCTGCACCTTGGGGTCCGACTTGATGATCTGGATCACTTCCTGCGACACGCGCTTGACCAGGGCGTCGGGCGCCTCCTGCGCAAACGCAGGCAGTGCGAGCCCCGCGAGCGCCAGCGCGCAGAGCCAGGCGGCGAACCCGCCGCGAATCGCAGCAACGCCGCGAACGTTAGTCGTCATCGTCATTTCCCGTCCTTGTCCGGCGGCGCCTTTGCGCCATCGTCCTTCATCGCCGCATCCCCGCTGTCGTCCTTCTCCCGCGGCGGATTGCCGTCGTACAGCAGGTATTCCCGCCGCTGCAGGTACGCGCGGCGAATGAACGCGTAGGGGTCGAGCGCCGCCTGCTCCGCCAGCGACTGGGCGCCGAGCACCGACGCGCGCGCGTCCAGCGCTCCCAGGCCATAGAGAGTGTTGCGCACCGGGACGTCGGGCAGGTAGCCGATCGGCCCGAGATAGAAGCGCACCAGCGATCCGGTGCCGTCGCGCACCGTCGTCGGCCCGAACAGCGGGATGAACAGGTAGGGCCCCTGCGGGAATCCCCAGACACCCAGCGTCTGGCCGAAATCCTCGTTGCCCTTGGGGATGCCCGCCTCCGATGCGATGTCGATCAGTCCGCCGATGCCGAAACCGCTGTTCAGCATGACGCGGCCCATGTCGTTGCCGGCCTTGTCGAGCTTCCCCTGCAGGAAGTCGTTGATGACCGAGAAAACGTCGTCGATGTTACCGAAGACATTTCCGATCGCCCGCTGGATCGGCTTCGGCGTGTAGTCGACGTAAGCCTGCGCGATCGGCCTGACGAAGTTTCCGTCGACGACTTCGTGCACCTTGTACGAGGCGCGGTTCACCGGCTCGAATGGGTCGTCCGCCCGCATCGGCGTCGCGGCACATCCGGCGAGCAGCGCGGCCGCGGCCAGCGTGGCGACCGCGCGCGGAAGCGATGGCCTGTCGATCATCTGGTGCCTCCCGTCGCCGCGGCTGCCGGCGCGGCGCCTCCGGAAGCGGCCGGAGCGTCCCCGCCGCCCGCCGCCTTGTCGAACAGGAACTGCCCGATCAGCTTCTCGAGGACGATCGCCGACTGCGTCTTGGTGATCCGGTCGCCATCGGCCAGCATCTTGGTGTCGCCCCCCGAATCGAGGCCGATGTAGACCTCGCCCAGCAGGCCCGACGTCAGGATCGACGCGATCGTATCCTTGCTGAACTCGTAGCCGCGGTCGATCTTCAGCGTCACGACCGCCTCGTAGGTCTTGGGATCGAGCTTGATGCCCTCGACGCGGCCGACGACCACGCCGGCGGCCTTTACCGGCGCGCGCAGCTTCAGTCCGCCGATGTTGTCGAACTCGGCCTCGAGGCGATAGCCCTGGTCGTTGCTTACCGTCAGCAGGTTCCCGACCTTGAGCGACAGGAACAGGATCGCGGCAACGCCGATGGTCACGAATATCCCGACCCAGAGGTCGAGGGTCGAGCGGTTCATACGCCTAGTCCCCTGAACATGAACACCGTCAGCACGAAATCGAGTGCAAGGATAGACAGCGAACTCGCCACGACCGTGCGCGTGGTCGCCGTCGACACGCCTTCAGCGGTCGGACGCGCGTGGTAGCCCTCGAACACTGCGATCAGGCTGACCGCGATCCCGAAAACGACGCTCTTGATGATGCCGTTGACGATGTCGTAGCGGAAATCGACCGCCGCCTGCATGTTGCCCCAGAACGAGCCGGCGTCGATGCCGATCAGCCGCACGCCGACGAGGTAAGCGCCGAAGATGCCCATCGTCGAGAACAGCGCGGCGAGCAGCGGCATCGACACGATGCCCCCGAAGAAGCGCGGCGCGACGACGCGCGCGAGCGGGTCCACGGCCATCATTTCCATCGCGGACAGCTGCTCGGTCGTCTTCATCAGGCCGATCTCGGCCGTTATCGCGCTGCCCGCGCGGCTCGCGAACAGCAGACCCGCGACGACCGGGCCTAGTTCCCGCACCAGCGAAAGCGCGACCAGGACCCCCAGCGACTCGTTGGCGCCATAGCGGGTCAGCACATCGTAACCCTGGAGTGCCAGCACCATGCCGACGAAGAGCCCCGATACCAGGATGATGACCAGCGACAGGACGCCCGAGAAATAGATCTCGCGCAACGTCAGGCGCAGCCTGCGCAATGCCGCCGGCGCGTGAACGACGACGGCCAGGGAAAAGCGCGCGGCGAAACCCAGGCGCTCGACCGAACTGATGGTCGCACGTCCGACGCGCCGCAGCGCCATGGCGACGGTGCTAGCCGGCACGCGCGAATTCCTCGACCAGCGGGCGCGCAGGATAATGGAACGGCACCGGGCCGTCGGGCGCGCCGTCGACGAACTGCCTCACGAACCCCTCGGACGACGCGCGCACCTCCTGCGGCGTTCCCTGCGCGACGATGCGCCCTTCCGAGACGAAGTAGATGTAGTCGACGATCTTGAGCGACTCGTAGATGTCGTGGGTAACGACGACCGACGTGATGCCCAGCGCGTCGTTGAGCTTGCGGATCAGCTGGCCCACGACGCCCAGCGAGATCGGATCGAGGCCTGCGAAAGGCTCGTCGTACATGACGAGCATCGGGTCGAGCGCGATCGCGCGCGCCAGTGCGACACGGCGCGCCATTCCGCCCGACAGCTCGGAAGGCCGAAGTTGGGCCGCTCCGCGCAGGCCGACGGCGTTCAGCTTCATCAGCACGAGGTCGCGGATCAATTCGTCCGGCAGCTTGGTGTGCTCGCGCATCGGGAACGCGACGTTCTCGAACACCGACAGATCGGTGAAAAGCGCCCCGAACTGGAACAGCATGCCGATCTTGCGGCGCATCGCGAACAACCCGTCGCGATCGAGCGTGGCCACATCCTGCCCGGCGACGCTGATCCGCCCCTGCTGCGGGCGGAGCTGCCCGCCGATCAGGCGCAGGATCGTGGTCTTGCCGCAACCCGATCCGCCCATGATCGCGACCAGCTTGCCGCGCGGGATCGACATGTCGATGCCCGCCAGCACCGGGCGATTCCGGTCGTAGCCGAACGAAACCCCGGCGAGTTCGACGGCGATCTCGGTGGGGCACGTCGGGGCGACAACGGCGGGATTTGCAGCAGGCATCGGAATCGAAACGAGATGGGGGGTGGATTGTAGCCGGTGGCTCGTGTCGACCGCAATGACCGCGGGTCATTTACCCGGGAAAGCAGGGGAAAACAGAGGAAAACAGGGACGCACCACGTTTTAAAACGTGGTGCGTCCCTGTTTTGGCCTTCGGGATCAGCCCCCCTCGAGCAGCCGCTTCTCGGCGCGCGCGAGATCCGCCGGGCGGCCGAGGAGCACGACGGCATCGCCCGCATCAAAGCGGAAGGCGCCGTCGGGCCTGATCGACCGCGCGCCGTGCCGGCGCACCCCGGTCACCTCGACCAACCCGTCGATCGCAAGCTCGCCGAGCGCCCGCCCCACCGCGTGCGCGCGCTCGCCCAGGATGATCGTATGCAGGCGCGGCTGCAGGTTCTCGGCGGCGTCGGCCGCGTCGCTCGCGCCGCGGAAAAACCCGCGGAACAGGCCGTAGCGCTCCTCGCGGACCGCCCGGATGCGCTTCAGCACGCGGTTCAAGGGCCCGCCCAGCACCAGCAGCGAGTGCGAAGCGAGCATCAGGCTGCCTTCGAGCACTTCCGGAACGACCTCGGTCGCCCCCGCCTTGCGCAACCGGTCGAGTTCGGTGTCGTCGAGCGTGCGCACGATGACCGGGAGGTCCGGGCGCATCTGCTGGACGTGGTGGAGGATCTTGAGCGCGATCGGCGTGTCCGCGAAGGTGATCACGAGCGCGCGCGCCTTGGCAATGCCTGCCGAGGCGAGGGTCTCGCGCCGGCTCGCATCGCCATAGACGACCGTGGCGCCGTCCGCTGCCTCGCGCACGCGCTGGGGGTCGGAATCGAGCGCGACGTACGCGATGTCCTCGCGCTCGAGCAGTCGCGCAAGGTTCTGCCCGCTGCGGCCGAAGCCGCAGATCACGACATGATCCTGCCGGGCCATCGTTCGCGCCGCGACGTGGGTCAGCTCCGCGGCGCGTGCCAGCCAGTCGTTCGCGGTCAGCTTGCGCACCCATTTGTCGGCGCGCTGGATCAGCAGTGGCGCGATCAGCATCGAGACGATCATCGATGCCAGGACGACCTGCGTGAAGTCGCGCGACAGCAACCCGTAATCGGTCGCGAGCGACAGCAGGACCAGCGCGAATTCGCCGGCCTGGGCCAGGTAGAAGCCGGTGCGCAGCGCCGTCGGGAGTGGCGCGCCGAACGCGCGCGCCAGTGCGACGATCAGGAGCAGCTTCGCTGCGACGGGAACGACCAGCAGCAGCAGCACGAGCGACGCATGCGCGGCGACGACGCGCAGGTCGAGCATCATGCCGATGGTGATGAAGAACAGGCCCAGCAGGACGTCGCGGAACGGCTTGATGTCGTCCTCGACCTGGTAGCGGAACTCGGTCTCCGAGATCAGCATCCCCGCGAGGAAGGCGCCGAGCGCGAGCGACAGGCCCGCGAGCTCGGTCAGCGCGGCCATTCCCAGCGTCACCAGCAGCACGTTCAGGACGAAAAGCTCGGATGAGCGCTGCTGCGCGACCAGCCGAAACCACCGGCGCATCGGCGTCTGCCCGAGGTAGAGGATCAGCGCCAGTGCGACGCCGGCTTTCAGCAGCGCGCCACCCATCGCGGCCAGGCTGCCCCCGTCCGTGCTCGCGAGCGCCGGGATGAGGATCAGGAACGCAACGACCGCGAGGTCCTGGAACAGCAGGATGCCCATCGCATCGCGGCCGTGCATGGTGCTGAGCTCCATGCGCTCGGCGAGCATCTTCGACACGATGGCGGTGGAGCTCATCGCGAGCGCCCCGCCCAGGACGATGCCGGCCCGCCAGCCATAGCCCAGCAGATGGATCGCGATCAGTCCGCCTGCCGTCGTGATCGCCACCTGCGCGAGTCCCAGCCCGAACACTGCGCGGCGCATCGAGCGCAGCTGCGCCAGGCTGAACTCCAGCCCGATCGAGAACATCAGGAACACGATCCCGAACTCCGCGAGCTGCCGGGTCGCCTCGTCGTTGGGAACCACCGCGAGCGCGTGCGGCCCGAGCGCGATCCCGACGATCAGGTAGCCGAGAATCGGCGGCATGCGCAAGGCCCTGCAGGCGGCCACGACCACGACGGAGGCCGCCAGGAGGACCAGGATCAGGAGCAGCGTTTGCGACATCGTGGCGTCGACGAGCGTTGGAACGTTAACACGGCGGCAGCCGGTCGCCGGTGCCGCGCGACCCCGGCGTTATACTTTGCCGCATGATGGCCGACTCGGGCGACCAGATCGAAACGCGCGGCGCCCCCTCCCCTTCCGTCGACGCGAAGCGCGCGCTGGCGCTCGCCCGCGATGTGCTCGACACCGAGGCGCGCGCCATCTCCTCGCTCGCGGACCGGCTGGGCGGCCCTTTCGTCGCGGCGGTCGAACTGATGCTGCGCTGTGGCGGCCGGGTCGTGGTCTCGGGCATCGGCAAGTCGGGTCACGTCGCGCGCAAGCTCGCGGCAACGCTGGCCTCGACCGGCACGCCGGCGTTCTTCGTCCACCCGGCCGAAGCGGCACATGGCGATCTCGGCATGATCGCAGTCGACGACGTCGTCGTCATGCTCTCGAACTCGGGAGAGACCGACGAGCTCGTGCTGCTGACGCCGCACCTGAAGCTTCGCGGCGCGAAGCTGATCGCGGTGACCGGCAACCGCGAGAGCGCGCTTGCGCAGGCGGCGGACGTGCACCTCGATGCCGCCGTCGATGCCGAGGCCTGTCCGCTGGGCGTCGCGCCGACGGCAAGCACGACCGCGGCGCTTGCGCTCGGCGACGCGCTGGCGCTCGCGCTGCTCGATGCCCGCGGATTCTCGATCGAGGATTTCGCGCGCTCGCATCCGGGCGGTGCGCTGGGACGGCGCCTGCTTACCCGCGTGGCCGACGTCATGCGCACCGGGGCCGGCGTGCCGCGCGTGCGCGACGATGCGACGCTCGCCGCCGCGATCGTCGAGATGTCCGGCAAAGGCATGGGCATGACCGTCGTCGTCGACGGCAACGACCGTGTCACCGGCATCTTCACCGACGGCGACCTGCGGCGCGCCCTGGCCGGCGGCACCGACGTCATGCGAGGCGGCGTCGCGGCACTGATGACGCGCTCGCCGCGAACCATCGAGGCCGGGCGCCTGGCGGCGGACTGCCTCGTCCTGATGGAAACGCCGCCCAAGGTGATGCAGCTGGTGGTCGTCGACGCGGCGGGCAGGCTCGAAGGCGCCGTGCACATGCACGATCTGTTCCGCGCCCAGGTCATCTGATGGCGAACGGGCGCCCGCGCGCAGTGACCGAATGATCGAGCCCGATGTCATCGAGCGCGCAAGGTGCGTGCGGCTGCTCAGCTGCGACGTCGACGGCGTCCTGACCGACGGGCGCATCTATGTCGACGACCGCGGGCACGAGTTCAAGGCGTTCTGCGCGCTCGACGGCGTCGGCGTCAACCGGCTCGCGAATGCGGGCATCGTCGTCGCCTGGATCACCGGCAGCGTGGCGCCTGCCGTGGCGCACCGCGCCCGGCAGCTGCGCATCGCCCACCTCGTGCAGGACTCGCAGGACAAGCTGTCGGCATGGGAGAGGCTGCGCGAGGAGCTCGGACTCGACGCGCGCGAATGCGCGCACATCGGCGACGATCTTCCCGACATCCCGGTGCTGGCAGCCTGCGGCCTCGCCGCCACCGTTCCGCACGCGCCGGCGGCCGTGCGCGCGCACGTGCACTACGTCACCGCGCGCGAGGGCGGCACTGGCGCGGTGCGCGAGCTCGCCGACCTGATCCTCGACGCACAGGCCGCTGCACCGGCCGTGCCCCGCCGCGACTGACGCGACAAAGACGCCGGAGGACATACGATGGATCGCAAGCGTGGCCTCCTCGACCGTCTCGTCGCATGGTCGCCGGTGATGCTGCTCGGCGGACTTGCCGCGCTCACCTACTGGCTCGATGCGCAGGTGCAGACGCCCGCTGCGCGTC